>JBPCSU010000213.1:0-3329 GCA_051006815.1 Limnohabitans sp. | reverse complement strand
CATTTAATTTCATTGATTCACACGATCGTTTATCAACGCTTTGTTCGGAGGAAGCGTTGTAACCACGCGATCACTCACAGGAAGTGGCTGCCCGATCGGGGCTGTTGCCGCCGTCATTGCCAAGGCCCCAGCACCGGCACTCACTGCCGCAGCAGAGCCAAGCACAGCACCACCAATAGACAACGGCAACGCCAATCAGCGCCCTAGCCTTTAGCTGGGCGCGAAAGAGGTCACAAAGAAAGGCGCGCACCATGTGTATTTCGGTTGTTGCTGTTAACCACAGCGGGGTTAACGACCGAAAAATGTACGCTCTATATAACTTCTAAATTACTAAAATTAAATATTAAAACAAACCTAAAGTTTGCAAAATTTACACTTCAAAAAATCACATCTCGCCCTTAGCCCCACGCCCCATGAGTTCGGCTACAGCCTGTGCGGGTGTCATCTGGCCATCCAACAAAGCCACCACCGCTTGGGCAATGGGCATCTCTACGCCCAAGTGCTGCGCGCGTTGCACCACAGTGCGCGCTGAGTACACCCCTTCGGCCACATGGCCGAGTGAGTCGACCGCTTGCTGCAAGGTCAGCCCCTCGGCCAAGGCCAGGCCTACTTTGCGGTTGCGGCTCAAGTCACCTGTCGCGGTGAGCACCAAGTCGCCCAAGCCCGACAAGCCCATGAAGGTTTCGGTGCGAGCACCCAGTGCCACACCCAAGCGGGTAATTTCAGCCAGGCCACGGGTAATCAGCGCAGCACGTGCGTTGAGGCCCAGTTGCAAGCCGTCGCACAAGCCGGTAGCAATGGCGAGCACGTTTTTCACAGCGCCGCCTACTTCCACACCCACGATGTCGTCGTTCGCATAGACACGCAAGCTGCTGTTGTGAAAGCCTTGCACCATGGCGTCTCGTGCGGAGGCGTCGCCACTGGCCGCCACCAAAGCGGTGGGCATGCCACGCGCCACTTCTTGCGCAAAGCTCGGACCGCTCAAGGCGCCAGCGCGCAGCGCAGGGGCCACTTGGTTGCACACTTCGTGTGCCATGCAACCCACGCCACTTTGCGCCGCTTCAAAGCCTTTGCACAGCCAAGCCACAGGCACTTGGTTGCCCAGGATCGGCGCGAGTTGGGTGAGCATGCCGCGCAAGCTGCTCATGGGTGAACCAATGACCACCAAATCTTGCGAGGCCAGCCAAGCGCCGAGCGGCGTGGAAGACACCTGCACACTGTCGGTGAAGGGCTGCTCAGGCAAGTAGCGCGCGTTGGTGCGCTGCGTGTGCATGGCTTGCGCTTGATGGGCATCGCGTGCCCACAGCGTCACGTCATGACGCGCACCGGCGTTGATGGCCAACGCGGTGCCCCACGCACCTGCTCCTAAGACGGCTATCTTCATTGCGACGGCCTAGGCCTGTGTTTATTGAACCGAAGCGGCAGCTTGTTGCTGCTGTTGTTCGTACATGGCTTGGAAGTTGATTTCCGCCAAGTGCACAGGTGGGAAACCGGCGCGTTGAATCACGTCTGCCACGTTGCCACGCAAGTAGGGGTAAATGATTTGTGGGCAAGCAATGCCAACGATGGGACCCATTTGGTCTTCGGGCAAGTTGCGCACTTCGAAAATACCGGCTTGTTTGGCTTCGACCAAGAAGACCGTTTTGTCTTCGATCTTGGTGGTCACGGTGGCAGTCACGGTGACTTCCACAATGCCGTCAGCCACTTGTTCCATGCCGACGCCCAATTGGATGTCCACCGAAGGTTGCTCTTGACTGGTCAAGATGGCAGGAGAGTTGGGTTGTTCCAGCGACAGGTCTTTCAAATAGACGCGTTGAATTTGAAACACGGGTGTGGCTTGTTGTTCGTCTGACATTGTTTTTCCTCGTACAAAAAAAAGCCCGCATCGGCAACACCGAAGCGGGCAGCAAATCGGGATGGCTGAATTATGTCAGCTCAGGACTGCAGCAAAGGCACCAGACCGCCTTGGCTGTCCAGTGCCATCAAGTCGTCGCAACCACCAACATGGGTGTCGCCAATGAAGATCTGTGGCACCGTGCGACGACCCGTAATTTCCATCATGTGGGCACGGGCTTCGGGGTCGGTGTCGATACGCACTTCTTCGATGTGAGCCACGCCTTTGGACGTCAGCAATTGCTTAGCGCGAATGCAATAAGGGCAAACGGCGGTGGTGTACATCTTGACGGCTTGCATGGCGGTTTCTCCAAGGTTTAGGCTTTGACGACCGGCAGGTTAGCTTCTTTCCAAGCTTTCAGCCCGCCTTGCAGCGAATGCACCTTCTCGTAACCCAGTTTTTGGGCCACCGCTTGGGCACGCTTCGAGCGCGCGCCTGCGGCACACACCAGAATCAGTGGCGTGCTTTTGTTTTTCACGGTGGCAGCCAATCGGCTCTCCAACTCGTCCAATGGCACGTTCACAGCGCCTTTGATGTGGGCTTCAGCAAATTCAGCGGTGCTGCACACGTCAATCACCACGCCTTTTTCACGGTTCATGCATTGCACGGCCTCGGTGGGCGAAATGCCAGAGGCAGCGGCACCTTGCACCACGGGCAACAGCAAAAAGAAGCCACTGCTGAACGCAATGGCAACCAACATCCAGTTATCGAGAATAAATTTCACAGGGGGTCCAGTTTGGGAAGGTTAAAAGAATCCAGTCAGGGCAGCATTCTAAAATCACGGCCAACCTTTCTCGACTTTGTTTAACCTCACTATGTACAAGCTTGTTTTAATTCGCCACGGCGAATCCACATGGAACCTTGAAAACCGCTTCACCGGCTGGACCGATGTCGACCTGACCCCCACCGGCGTCGAGCAAGCCAAGAACGCAGGCAAGCTGCTCAAAGCCGAAGGCTACGAGTTTGATGTGGCCTACACCAGCGTGTTGAAACGCGCCATTCGCACCCTGTTCCTCACGTTGGACGAGATGGACCGCACCTGGTTGCCGGTGGTGAAAAGCTGGCGTTTGAACGAGCGCCATTACGGCGGTTTGCAAGGCCTGAACAAAGCCGACAAGGCCAAACAATACGGTGAAGAACAAGTGCTGATCTGGCGCCGCAGCTACGACACCCCACCACCCGAGCTGGAAGCCAACGATCCCCGTTGCGAACGCAACGACCCGCGCTACAGCCGTTTCGAACCCAATCCCGCGCCACTGACCGAGTGTCTGAAAGACACCGTGGCCCGCGTGGTGCCGTTCTGGAACGAGGCATTGGCCCCGGCCATCACGTCTGGCAAACGCGTCGTCATCGCGGCGCATGGCAACTCCATCCGTGCGCTCATCAAGTATTTGGACGGTATCAGCGACCAAGACATCGTCAGCTTGAACATTCC
>JBPCSU010000212.1:0-4103 GCA_051006815.1 Limnohabitans sp. | reverse complement strand
GAGTTAGACGACGCAGAAGTGTTGGAGTGGATTGGTCGCTTCATCGCACGCATTCACACCGTTGGTGCGCAGTCCGACTTTGTGAGCCGCCCCACGTTGAATGTCGAAACTTTTGCGACGGCGTCGCGTGACTGGTTGATGGCCCATCACATCATTCCGATGGATCAACAAACCGAGTGGTTGGCCACTTGTAACCAAGCGATCGAGATGGCGCAGCAGATGTTCCATGCACATCCCGTGCGTCATTTGCGCTTGCACGGTGATTGCCACCCCGGCAATATTTTGTGGACGCCGACAGATTTGCCGAATGGGGGGCCTCACTTTGTCGACTTAGATGACGCACGCATGGGGCCAGCGGTGCAAGACCTGTGGATGTTGCTGAGTGGGGATCGCCGTCAACGCACCCAGCAGTTGTCGATGCTGTTGGATGGGTATGAGCAAATGCGTGATTTCAACCGCCAAGAACTGGCGTTGATCGAACCCCTGCGAACCCTGCGCTTGATTCACTACAGCGCATGGTTGGCGCGTCGCCGCGATGATCCGGCGTTTGTGCAGCACTTCTCATGGTTTGGCACGAGCGACTATTGGGCCGGGCAAACGCACATGTTGGTCGAGCAGTGCGAAGCCATGCAAGAGGCACCGCTCTACGCGTGATGGTGCTTAGCAACCCAGCGCATCGGCCAGCGCTTGGATGTCGCAGACGTGCAAATCGTTGCCTTTGACCGGCGAGACATCTTTGGGCTGCAACGCGCCGAACTCCAGCGGACGCTCGATGTACGCCGTGCGCAGGCCGCAGTCACGAGCTGCTTGTAAATCGTCGTGGTGTGCGGCGCAGAGCATGACTTCATGCGGCTGTAAATCAAAAACTTGGGCCACACCCAAATAAGTGGCAGGGTCGGGCTTGTAAGCGCGAAATACCTCGGCGGACAAGATGCAGTCCCAAGGCAGCTGAGCGCGCTTGGCCATATGGGTGAGCAGCCCTAAGTTTCCGTTAGACAGCGAGCAAATGGTGAATTTGGCTTTGAGTCGACTAAGACCTGCAACGCTGTCGGGCCATGCGTCGAGGCGATGCCACACGCGATTCAGATGGACGCGCTCTGCTTCCGACAAGTGCGTCAAACCGAACTGAGGCAGCAAGGTTTCCAGGATGAGCCGATGCAACTCATCGATGCGCGTCCAACCCAGCTCCCCCGAGCGTACGCGAGCCATGGCGGGTTGGTAGCCTGCACGCCAGGCGAGTGCAAACGCGTTGGCATCGACCGATGGGTAGCGTGCTTGTACTTCGCGCACGATACTGCCATGCCAATCTACAACGGTGCCAAAAATGTCAAAGGCCAGCACGCGTGTGCTGGCCTTTAAGTCGTCGAGCGACGTGGGGTGAGTGAGGTCCATGTGTGTCATGGACCGTGTTTTACACCAAGAGTGCGTTCACCCGTTTCACATAGGCGGCAGGGTCTTCAGGCAAACCGCCTTCAGCCAACAAGGCTTGGTCAAACAAGATGTGCGCCAAGTCATTGAAGTGGGGGTTGGCATCGCCACTCAGTTTCTTCACCAAGGCGTGTTCTGCATTCACCTCCAAGATGGGCTTCATCTCAGGCGCTTGTTGACCGGCTTGCTTGAGCATGCGCGCGAGTTGCATGGACATGCCGTGGTCTTTGACGACCAAGCAAGCGGGCGAATCCACCAAACGTGTGGTCACGCGCACGTCGTCGGCTTTTTCTTTCAGCGCTTCTTTGAGCTTGGCCAGCACGGGCTTGAAGGCTTCGGCTGCGTCTTCCGCCGCTTTTTTCTCAGCGTCATCTTGTAGCTTGCCCAAGTCCACGGCACCTTTGGCGACCGATTGCAGCGGCGTGCCATCGAACTCTTGCAAGAAGTTCAGTGCCCATTCGTCGACACGGTCCGTCATCAACAACACCTCAATGCCCTTCTTGCGGAACACTTCCAGTTGCGGGCTGTTTTTGGCGGCAGCCAAGGTGTCGGCGGTGATGTAGTAGATGGCTTCTTGGCCTTCTTTCATGCGTGCTTTGTAGTCGGCAAACGACACGCTGGGCGTGTCGGTGCTGGTGCTGGCAAAACGCAGCAACTTGGCGATCTTGTCTTTGTTGGCAAAGTCTTCGCTCAAGCCCTCTTTCAGCACCGCACCGAATTCCGCATAGAACTGGGTGAACTTGCCTTGCTTGGCCTTGTCTTCGTCGCTCAGAACGTCCGTGACACCGTCGTCGCCAGCGGTGGGCGCTTTGTCGTACTTGGCCAAGTCTTCCAACACGGCCAAGACGCGGCGTGTGTTGCCTTCGCGAATGGCTTTGACATCGCGGCTTTCTTGCAGCAACTCGCGGCTCACGTTGAGTGGCAAATCGGCCGAGTCCACCACGCCTTTGATGAACCGCAGGTAGGAGGGCATCAGCGCCTCGGCATCGTCCATGATGAACACGCGCTTCACGTACAGCTTCAACCCGACCTTCTTGTCGCGGTTGAACAAGTCCATCGGGGCTTTACCAGGGATGTACAGCAGCTGGGTGTATTCGGTGCTGCCTTCCACGCGGTTGTGGCTCCATGCCAAGGGGGGCTCGAAGTCGTGGCTGATGTGTTTGTAGAACTCGGTGTGTTGCTCGTCGGTCACGTCCTTCTTGGGGCGGGCCCACAGTGCGTTGGCTTGGTTGACGGTTTCCCATTCGTCGGTCAACACCATTTCGCCGGGCTGGTCGTTCTCGCCTTCTTTCCACTCTTCTTTGCGCATGCGGATGGGCAACGAGATGTGGTCGGAGTATTTGTTGATGACGGACTTGAGCTTCCAAGCGCTCAGGTATTCCTCAGCATCGTCACGCAGGTGCAAGATGATTTGGGTGCCACGCTGGGCTTGGGTGATGGTTTCCACCTCGAAGTCGCCCGTGCCGGTGCTGCTCCAACGCACACCTTCCTCGGCTTTCAAACCCGCACGGCGTGACTCGACGGTGATGCGGTCGGCCACGATGTAGCCTGAATAAAAGCCCACACCAAACTGGCCAATCAAGGCACCTTGGTCTTTGGCATTGGCTTTGTCATCGTTGCTGAGTTTGCCCATGAATTCGCGGGTACCGCTCTTGGCGATGGTGCCCAGGTGGGCAATGGCTTCTTCTTGGCTCATGCCAATGCCGTTGTCGGCAATGGTCAGCGTTTTGGCTTCTTTGTCAAAGCTCACGCGGACTTCGAGTTCCGGCTGGCCTTCAAACAACGCATCGTTGTTCAGGGCTTCGTAGCGCAGCTTGTCGCAGGCGTCAGAAGCGTTGGACACCAACTCGCGTAAAAAGATTTCTTTGTTCGAGTACAGCGAATGCGTCACCAAGTGCAGCAGCTGCGAGACTTCGGCTTGAAAAGAGTGGGTTTGTTTGGTCATGGTTTAAAAACGGAAGTACAAAAAACAACGCCCCAACATGTGGGGCGTTGGCTGAAATTTCAAGAGGCTAAAAATACACGGCGTACATGGAGTTAGAACCGCTCGTGAGCGCCCAAATAGCGCCATTTCCCAACCGGCAAATTGCCCAGCACCACGCGGCCCATACGAATGCGCTTGAGGCCCACCACCAGCAGGCCGACTTGCTCGCACATGCGGCGAATTTGGCGCTTTTTGCCCTCGGTCAACACGAAGCGCAATTGCTCAGGGTTTTGCCATTCCACTTGCGCAGGTTTCAAGGGTTTGCCATCCAGGCTCAGTCCGTGGCGAAGGCGCGCCAATTGTTCCTTGGGAAACAGCTGTTGCACGTTGAGGGACTCGCCCTGGTAGGTCACGCGCACCAAATATTCTTTTTCCATCTCACTGTCTTCGCCAATCAATTGGCGTGCGACGCGACCGTCTTGCGTCAACACCAGCAAACCCACCGAGTCAATGTCAAGGCGACCTGCAGGAGCCAAGCCGCGCAGCTGTGAAGGTTGAATGCGATTTTTAGAAGTGTCCTCGCGCCAGTGGTTGCGCCCGTGAATCAGCGTGATGGCGGGTTCGTGTCCATCTTCTGCTTGGCCACTCACATAGCCCATGGGATTGTGCAGCTAGATAGTGACTTGAGTTTGTTGGTGGCCCTTGGCGCGTGGGTCAATTTCAACGCGGTCTTGTGGGCCCACCTTCACAC
>JBPCSU010000211.1:0-6366 GCA_051006815.1 Limnohabitans sp. | reverse complement strand
GGTGCGTGCGTTGTTCAGCCAACAGGCCGGCGTGGTGGATGTGGACGACAGCACCATCAGCGCTGCACCCCGCCACGTGTTGCTGATCAATCGCCAAAAAGCTGCACAAATGGGTGTGTCGCAACAAGCCATCGTGAGCACCTTGCGTGCCGCATTGGCGGGTGAATCCACCGTCTATGCGCACGACCAAAACAAATACGCAGGCGCCATCGTCATTCGCTTACCCAAGAGCGAACAAGACTCGCTCGACAAGCTGCTGAGCTTGGGGGTGCGTAATTCGCAGCGCGAAATCGTGCCGATTCGCCAACTGGTCACCATCAGTGACACGCAACGCGAACAACCGATTTATCACAAAGACTTGTTGCCTGTGACCTATGTGGTGGGCGATATGGCAGGCCAAGTTGACAGCCCCTTGTACGGTATGTTTGGCATGCGAGGTGGTTTAGAAAAAATTGTGACGCCCAACGGAAAACCTGTGGATGAGTACTTCATCCACGCCCCCGCAGATCCTTACGCACACTACGCCGTGAAGTGGGATGGCGAATGGCAAATGACCTATGAGACCTTCCGCGATATGGGCGCTGCCTATGCGGTGGGCTTGGTGCTGATCTACTTGTTGGTGGTGGCGCAATTTGGCTCATACCTGGTGCCACTCATCATCATGGCACCCATTCCCTTGACCATCATTGGGGTCATGCCAGGCCACGCACTACTGGGGGCTCCCTACACCGCCACCTCAATGATTGGCATGATTGCGTTGGCTGGCATCATTGTGCGCAACTCCATCTTGTTGGTGGATTTCATTCGTCTGCAGGTCGCTCACGGCATGCCGCTGAAAGACGCCGTCGTGGCCTCGGCTGTGACCCGCTCACAACCGATTGTGCTCACAGGCTTGGCCGCCATGATGGGGGCATTCTTCATCTTGGATGACCCCATCTTCAATGGCTTGGCCATTTCGCTCATCTTCGGTATTTTTGTTTCGACGATGCTGACCTTGCTGGTCATCCCACTTTTCTATTACATCGCTTTTCGACACCAACCAGTGATGCACACTTCAGGAGTTTCTGAATGAAACGCTTTTCACTCACCACCGCGCTGGTACTTGCCAGCTTCATGTCCTCTGCGTTCAGCGCCGACCTGATACAAGCCTGGCAAAACGCACAAGCACGCGATCCTGAAATTGCGGCTGCGCGGGCGCTGTACGAACAAGCCGCCTACCGCAAAGAACAAGCCCAAGCCCTGTGGGCCCCGACGGTCGGTGTCACTGGCGCATTGGGTCTTGGCGGCGCTGACAGTCGTATCAAAGGTGCAGAGGCCTTAGGTTACAGCGATGTGAGCTTCAAAACCAATGTCAATGCAGGCGCGTTGACACGGGCCAGCATAGGTGCGCAAAAACCGTGGATCAGCCCTGAGCGCGAAGCACAAAGCCAACAACTCACGCTGTCTGCGCAAATGGCACAAGCCCAATGGCAACAAGCACAGCACGCGCTGATCCTGCGCACGGCACAAAAATACTTTGACGTGGTGGGCGCAGAACAAACGCTCCAGATCTTGCAGCGTCAACAAAAAGCGGTGCAGCAAGCCGCTGCAGAAATTAAAAAACGCCAATCCGTAGGCGACGCCAGTGTGATGGATGTGCAAGAGGCCAACGCCCGCATGTCTGACATTCGCGCCCATGTGTTGACGCAAGAAAACGATGTCGCCATGAAACGCCTGGCCTACCGACAGCTGGTCGGACAAGAGCCCATGGACTTGAAATCACGCCTCCACAATGACAGTGCCCCTCACAACTTGGTCGATGCCACCACGTGGGTCCAGCGCGCAAAAGAACATGCCCCTGCATTGCAGATGATGCGTACCCAGCAAGCCATTCAAGCGCAAGAAGTCAAGCGCGTCAAAGCCGACCAAGCCCTGCGTGCCGACTGGGTGGCACAAGCGCACATGGACCGTTTGATGGGACAAGGCATGTACGGCAACGCCAGCAACCAAACCACACAATATTTGGTCGGGATTCAAGTGAATGTGCCGCTGAGCACTGGTGGAATGGTAGAAGCCCGCGAACGTGAAGCACTGAAGCAAGTCGACAAATTGCGCTTCGACCAAGAGTTGACCGAATTGCAGATTGAGCACAGCGTGCGCACTGCATGGCAAAACATCAGCACGGCGCAAGCACGTTTGCAGGCCTTGACTCAATCTGAAAAAGCCAGCCAAGCGCGCCTGCTCGCCACACGCAACGCACACCGCACCGGCGCTCGCACCACCAATGAATGGCTAGGCGCTGAGCACGATGCCGCACAAGCCGAATTGGCCTTGGTGCAACTGCGTATCCAGACCGTCTTGGAACGTTTGCGCTTACAAGCTGCCAGCGGTGAGTTGGGGGAAGCGCAGCTGCAAGAGATCAACACCTTACTCAAGTAACTCTATGACCCTGCGTGCATGTTTGATCATCTTGCTGAGTCTGGGCTTGGGACTTGTTTCTTCTGCCCATGCTGGCAGTTGTGCTGACGACCTCACGGCCATCGACAAGGCTTTGCGCAGCCAATACGGTGCTGACCGCACCTGGAAAAACATCTTGGCTTGCCCGATTGTTTTGGATGGCGAGTTGCGCAAAGACGCCATTGTGAACAAGGCACAAATCAAAGAAATCAGTTACTTCCGAAACATCGCTTACATGCAACACAACCGAGGTGATGATCAGATGTGTCGCGAGTCCTTAAAAAAACCAAAACGCTTGCTGCGTGTTTGGTAGCCAACATCAGGAAGCAGGGAAATCCCTTGGGCGATGTCAATTTTCTAAAAGATAGAATTTATTCATAAGCAATTAACGATTTAATTTCGACAAGGACAAATACATGAAAAAAATTGCCGCTGTGGCACTCATCGCCCTGGTTGCTTCCAACGCTTGGGCCAATGCTGAATTGGCCAAGAAAAATAGTTGTTTGGCTTGTCATGCAGTTGACAAAAAATTGGTCGGCCCTGCCTATCAAGACGTCGCCAAAAAATATGCAGGTCAAGCCGATGCCGAAGCCACTGTGGCCAAAAACATCAAAGCAGGTGGCAGTGGCAAATGGGGCCCTGTGCCCATGCCACCGCAAGCACAGTTGAGCGATGCCGACGCCAAAGCCTTAGCCGCTTGGGTGTTGGGTGGCGCCAAATAAATACGACGGTACTCGTAGCTTTGGAGCTTCCAACTTGGAAGCTCTTTTTTTTACTCCATGACGAAAGAACGTTTCCATGAATCTGTCCATCACCCATCTCCTCACTGCCCTTGGTTTGGCCGCATTTGGCCTGCACAGCGTGGCTGCAGAACCTGAGTACTTGCGCATCATTGGCACCGACACCAAATTCATGGTCAAGAATGCCAAAGGCGAAGACCGCGAAATTCGCCGCGTCATGACACCGTGTGCCAAAAACAAAGGCTGGTTGCAACCCTTGGTACCTGTTGCAGGCGTACACCCTGTGACCGAAATTGAAATGCTCAATGCCATGAACGACCGCGATGCGATGCTGGTCGACATGCGTGAACCCGAAGATCGCGAGCAAGGCACCATCCCCGGGTCACACCACATCGTTTACACCGAAGTCTCTTCACGCTTGAACGAACTCGGATGCAAGAAAACAGCCAATGGCTGGGACTGCGCCAGCGCCAAGAACGTCTTTGCGTTCTGCAATGGTCCGGTGTGTCCACAAAGCCCCACCGCTATTCAGGCCATGACACGCGATGGGTTCCCTGCGAACAAAATTTATTACTATCGCGGCGGCATGTTGGATTGGGCGGCACTGGGCTTTCCAGTTCTCAAAGGCGATTTCTAAAAAGGCTTCCCATGAACAAATCATGGATTCAAGACACACACGCCCTGCTCAACACCACGGCCAACACCCCCAGCGCGCCAACACGACGCTTGGCGTTGCAAACGGCGTTGGGCATCGGCTACGCAGCGTCAGCCATGCCGCTGATGGCACAAAACGCGATCAAAACATCTGGCGATGGTTTGGTCGAAGGCGAAGTGATGATTGACGTCAATGGGTTCAAGGTGCCTGCTTATCGCTCTGCACCACAAGGCAAAACGAACTTGCCAGTGGTGTTGGTGATTTCTGAAATTTTTGGCGTGCATGAGTACATCGCCGACGTCACACGTCGATTCGCCAAGGCGGGTTCCTTGGCAATTGCACCGGAATTGTTTGTGCGCCAGGGTGACCCCAGTGAATACGGCGAGATCGCCAAGTTGCAGTCCGAAATCATTGCTAAGGTGCCAGACGCACAAGTGATGGCAGATCTTGATGCAACGCTCAAATGGGCCAGCCAAAACGGCGGCAATGTCAACCGCGCAGCCATCACCGGCTTTTGTTGGGGTGGTCGCATCACGTGGTTGTATGCCGCGCATAACCCCACCTTGAAAGCCGGCGTGGCTTGGTATGGTCGCGTCGAAGGACAAACCAATGCCAACAACCCCAAACATCCTGTCGATCTGGCTGCCACACTCAAAGCGCCAGTGTTGGGCTTGTACGGCGCAGAAGACACAGGCATACCTGTGGCGTCCGTGAACAACATGAAGGCCGCGTTGGCCCAAGCCGCCAGCCAAGGCAACGCGGCTGCCAAGGCCTCAGAGTTTGTGATCTATCCCGACGCGCCTCACGCCTTTCATGCCGACTACCGCGCCAGTTACCGTGCTGCCCCAGCAGCCGATGGCTGGAACCGCGCGCTGGCCTGGTTCAAACAGCGCGTGTAAAGCAACGCGCTGACTTAAGCCACAAACACCCGCGCCTTGCGCGGCGTGAGCACCAGGGTTTCACCCTCTTCAAATCCCTGGTCGTAAAACTGCGATGCAGGGATTTGAGCTTCAATGATCTGCTCGTCCGAGGGGCTATCGCCCTCGGCTGCCACCAACTCCAAGCGCGCAATCGGCCCCACCACAATGGCGCGGGTCAGTTGCGCCACGATGCCTTCGTCGCCGTGCGTGTAGCGACGCACATCGAGGTCGTGCGGTCGCACGTAGGCAAAGGCTTTGGCATCTTGCGTGTCATGGTGCTCGGGGCTGGCCACACGCACTACTTGGTCTTCCACCCCAATGTGCATTTCGCCTTCATGTGCACGGCCATGGAACAAATTCACATCGCCTAAGAAGCCATACACAAAGGGGCTGGCGGGGTGTTCCCAGACCTCTTGCGGTGAACCCACTTGCTCCACGTTGCCTTTGTTCATCACCACCACACGGTCGGCCACTTCAAGGGCTTCTTCTTGGTCGTGCGTCACAAAGATGGTGGTCACATTCAAATCGTCATGCAAGCGACGCAACCAGCGGCGCAACTCTTTGCGCACCTTGGCATCCAAGGCACCAAACGGCTCGTCGAGCAACAACACTTTGGGCTCCACCGCCAAGGCACGGGCCAAGGCAATGCGTTGGCGTTGACCACCCGACAGTTGCGAGGGGTAGCGGTCGGCCAACCAATCGAGCTGCACCAAACCCAGCAAGTCGTGCACTTTCTTTTTGATTTGTTCTTCGCTGGGGCGTTCGCTGCGGGGCTTCACGCGCAAGCCAAAAGCCACGTTTTCAAACACCGTCATGTGGCGGAACAAGGCGTAGTGCTGGAACACAAAACCCACTTGGCGTTCGCGCACATGCACATGCGTGGTGTCTTCGCCACTGAACAAAATGGTGCCTGCATCCGCAGTCTCCAAGCCCGCGATGATGCGCAGCAGCGTGGTTTTGCCACAGCCTGATGGGCCCAACAAGGCGATCAGTTCGCCGGAATGGATGTCCAAGCTCACATCGCCCAGCGCCTGGAAGTCGCCAAACTGTTTGTGGATGTTTCTGATTTCGATGCTCATGATTCGGTACTCGTGTTCTTCAATTGCGTGGGGATGCCACCACTCATGGATTGGGGTTCTCGGGTGGCAAGTCTGCTGCGGCTTTGAGCTCTCGGGCATGGCGCCACTCCACAAAGGACTTCAACACCAAGGTCACCAAAGCCAGCAAGGCCAACAGCGATGCCACGGCAAACGCCGCCACAGACTGGTATTCGTTGTACAAAATTTCCACATGCAAAGGCATGGTGTTGGTCTGGCCACGAATATGACCTGACACCACCGACACCGCGCCAAACTCTCCCATGGCACGGGCGGTACACAAAATCACGCCATAGATCAGCCCCCACTTGATGTTGGGCAACGTGACATACCAAAAGGTTTGCCAGCCTGTGGCACCCAACACAATGGCGGCTTGCTCTTCGTCATTGCCCTGCGCTTGCATGAGTGGAATCAACTCACGCGCGATGAAGGGGAACGTGACAAACACCGTAGCCAACACAATGCCTGGTACGGCAAAAATAATTTTGATGTCATGGGCCTGCAACCAAGGGCCGAAC
>JBPCSU010000210.1:0-4208 GCA_051006815.1 Limnohabitans sp. | reverse complement strand
CACGTTACGACCCTTGGGGCCCAAAGTCACTTTGACCGCGTTGGCCAAAATGTTCACGCCTTCAACCATGCGTGCGCGGGCTTCGCCGCCGAAAATTACGTCTTTTGCTGCCATTTTTTAACTCCTTAAATTTATTCCACGACCGCGAACAGGTCTTCTTCTTTCATGACCAACAGTTCGTCGCCTGCCACTTTGACGGTTTGGCCGCTGTATTTGCCGAACAACACGCGGTCGCCAACTTTCACTGTCAATGCTTTGGTCTCGCCTTTGTCGTTGGTTTTGCCTGGGCCGACAGCCACAACTTCACCTTGATCAGGCTTTTCAGCGGCTGAATCAGGAATCACGATGCCAGAGGCGGTTTTGGTTTCGCTTTCGATACGTTTAACGATCACGCGGTCGCCGAGAGGACGAAGTTTCATTGCATCTCCAAATAGGAACTAAGGGTTTTGAAATCAAAGCGTCCACCTGGGTGGACGCGGGTTAACCACTGACGGGTTGCTGTTAGCACTCCTCGCCATTGAGTGCTAATTTTAGGGTGACTTCTGCGGTTTCAAGAGGGGTTGGATGGTTTTTGGTTAAATACAACTTTATATTTATTTTTAAAAGAGGTGCCTATGCGTTGGTTGGAAGAATTCAAGGGCTTTGCGTTGAAGGGCAATGTGGTCGATTTGGCGGTGGGGGTGATCATTGGGGGTGCGTTTTCCAAGATCGTCGAGTCCATGGTCGGCGACTTGATCATGCCGTTGGTCAGCAAGGGGTTTGGGGGATTGGATTTTTCGAGTTACTACTTGCCGTTGGCGGGGCAAGCCATGGGATTGAGTTTGTTGGAGGCCAAAAAGCTAGGGGCGGTTTTTGCCTACGGCAATTTCTTGACGGTGGCGCTGAACTTCATCATCTTGGCGATGGTCATCTTTGTGGCCGTGCGTCAAATGAGTCGCTTGCTCAAAAGCAACGCCCCCGAACCAGCGCCCGAAGGGCCGGTTGCGGAGGCGGCAGAAGTGGCGTTGCTGCGCGAAATTCGAGATCTGTTGAAGTCGCGCTGATATTTAAACCTCAAAAAAACTTAAGGCAATTCCAAATTTTCTGCTGGCGCAGAAGCGTCCCGCGGGCCCACCATGCCCAATTTGGCTTTCAGCGACTGGGGTTGGCCTGTGATCAGCGCGGCGTAGTTGGTGGTGTTGGACAGCACTTTCTTCACGTAGTCGCGGGTCTCGTGGAAGGGCACGTTTTCGGCCCAAATGGCACCTTCCAACACGGGCCCTGTGCCGTCGTTGGGGGCACGCCAGCGACGCGAGCGACTGGGGCCCGCGTTGTAAGCCCCTGCAGCCAGGGGCATGGAACCCTCAAAGCTGTCGAGCACCAATTTCAAATACCCGGTGCCAATAGCAATGTTGGTGTCACGGTCGGTGATTTGGTCGGGGGTGAAGCCGGTCAAACCAATTTTGCGTGCGGTCCACTTGGCCGTGGCGGGCATGACTTGCATCAGACCCGAGGCGCCGACGCCCGAGCGTGCATCAGTGACAAAGCGGCTCTCTTGGCGAATCAGGCCATACACATAAGCGGGGTCGAGGTTGATGGCTTTGCTGCGTGCAATGACGGCGTCTTTGTGCGGCATGGGAAAGCGTTGCTCAAAGTCCATCACTTGACGCGTGCGGTCGCTGGTGTTGATGCAGCGGTCCCACACTTGGTGATCGCAGGCCAGTTGTGCGGCGGCCAGCAATTCGCGGTCACTCATCGTGCCGGCTTGGCCTTGGGCGTTGACGAGGTTGGTGGCGTAATTCCACTCACGCACGCCTTCGCTGCGCAGGCCCATGGCGATGGCGTACAGCGCGCGTTGCAGTGAAGGATTGCGGCGTGCTGCGTCCATTTCTTCAGCGGTTGGTGCAGAGGGGCGTGCGGGAGCTGTGATTTTGCGACCCAACTCTTCCAAGGCCAGTTGTTCGTAGAAGCCGCGCACGCCAGCAATGCTCTCGAGCATGGCGTTGGCTTCTTGTTGAATTTTGGGTGTGGGTTTTTTGCGTGCCAACAAAGCGCGTGCATGCCAGTACACCCATGTGGGGTCTTTGCGAGCTTCCGCGCTCATGGCGCTGATGGCGCTTTCCACGACGTTCCATTTCGGCGTGTTGCCGGCGCGCAAGGCGGCGCGTGTTTTCCAGCCGAGCATGTCGTCGTTCAGATCTTTGTCGTGCGCCACGCGGTTGAAGTGGGTGAGTGCATCGTCATCCAAACGCATGGCGGATTGACGGCCGATCACGCCCCACACCCAGTGGCGTTCTTCGGCGGTGAGGTAAGGCTGCCACTTGGTGCGCATCAGCTTGTCGGCTTTGTCGGGATCTGTGGAGGCCACCTTGACCAAGGCCATCACCACCAACTCTTGACGTACCGTTTGGGGTTCTGAGATGTGTTTGGTCATAAACTTTTCGGCGTTGTTGACCACATCGGGCACGGTGTTGGCAATCTCGGGGGCCACGATTTGCGTGGCATTGCGCGCGGTGCGTGGGCGGTTGTGCTCGACCATCAAACGGGCTTTGCGCCAAATGTCGAGGGCCGTGAATTGTTTGTTGAAGTACAGGCGGTCGGCGGCCAAGGTGCAGCCGTCATCGGCTTCGCGCATGCCCATCCAATTTTTGCGCACTTCGTCTGCGATGGCGGTGCTGGCCTGTGGGCCTTTTTCAAGCAGTTCCACCGTCAAGAAATAGCAACGCAATTCGCGGTCGTCGCGCATGCGGTAGTGGGGGTGTTCGTCGCTCAGTGTGGTCCAGTCGCGGCGTTGGCCGAGCAGCAGCAGCCAGTCGTTGCGCAAGCGGTCTTCTTGGTAAGTCGCGGGGTAGCGCGCCAAAAAGGCACGCACTTCTTGGGTTGAGGCTTCGTCCAAGCGTGCGCGCAATTCCCAGTACGCGGCCCAAGGCTCAAGCAAGTGACCTTTGGCTTGAGGCAGCAACGCCGAGAGGCGTTTGCGGTCGCCGCGTTTGAAGGCTTGCGCCATGTCGGTGATGACGGCATCGGCTTTGGCGTCGGTGTTGACCGAGGCCGCCAAGGCGGAAGGCAATGCGGTGGAGAGGGCGCCCAGCGTCAGTAAAACGCTGAAAAAGGATGACACAATGACTCGAAATTTCATGCACTGATTATCCGTGGACAAAAAAACGTTGCGCCAGCAGCTCATTGAAGAGCGTTTGAACTTGCCCGACAGGCTGGAACGGGCCGACATGTTGCAGCGCGTGATGCGCATTTGGTTGTTTGGGCGCACCGACATCGTGATCGGTGCGTACTGGCCCATCAAAGGTGAGTTTGATCCGTTGCCCGTGCTGCATCGCTGGAAAGAAGACGGCGAATTGCTTGATCAACCGCAGCGCCGTCGCATTGGCTTGCCGGTGGTCGACAAGGCGCACAAAACACTCACCTTCCATGCGTGGTATCCCGGTTGCCCGATGGAGGAAGACGCTTACGGCATTCCCAAACCCAAAGACACCGAAGTGATCGTGCCCACCTTGCTGTTTGTGCCGTGTGTGGGTTATGGCCCAGGGGGCTTTCGCCTGGGGTATGGCGGTGGTTCTTATGACCGCACCTTGGCCACGTTGCAACCCAAGCCGTTCACGGTGGGCTTGGGCTTCACCCATGGCTTCTTGCCCGACTTGATGCCTGAGCCCCACGACATGCCGCTGGATGCCTTGCTCAATGACAACGGCGTGGTTTGGCCGTTGGCTTGATCACTTGGCTGTCATCAGTGTTTTGAAATCGGTCTCGTAACCGCGCAACGTTTCCACCAGACGTTGGCGCTGAGCCGGTGTGGTGCTGTTGTGCAGCTTGGCAAACCCCTCGCAGTTTTCTTGCCACAGTGCTTTGCTGTAACTGCGGAAGCGTTCGTTGGGTGAGGTGAAACTGCGGTCGACCAAGCCGCGCAACAAAGCTTGCGCTTGGTCTGGTTTGGTGGGGCCTTCTTGTGCGATGCGTTGCAGGGTTTGCAGCGTGTCTGCTTGGCGGCGTTCGCGGTCGGCATAACTGAGGACAGGGTCAAACTGCGAGGTGCTCAGCCATTGCTGCAACGCTTCACGCTGCGGTTTGTCCAAACGTCCGTAGAAATCTTCTAAGCGGTTGGTGGCTTGTTTGGTGCGGTAGCGCAAACGGTCTTCTGCGTTGGGTTCGAGCCAATCGGCGCGCCAGTCTTTGTTGGTTTTGTCAAAGCGTTTGCGCACGCTGCGCAGTTGGTC
>JBPCSU010000209.1:0-3054 GCA_051006815.1 Limnohabitans sp. | reverse complement strand
GTGTACTTCCCCGACGCCTCGGTGCTGCTGCCCTTTGTGTTCATGGTGGCGATTCTGATTTGGAAACCCGCTGGCTTTGCTGGCAGCCGCACGTAATTCACGAGGACGATTGCTATGAGCCCCGTACGCGCTATTCTTTTCTCTCTCGCTGCCCTGCTCGCCGGTGTCGGTGTGGTCACAGTGGTCAGCTCCAACACCGTGTTGTCGCTGCTTACACAAGCAGTGGTGTATGCCGTGTTTGCCCTGGGCATCGGCGTGCTGCTGAAACAAAACGGCTTGGTCAGCTTTGGCCACGCGTTGTATTTCGGTGTGGCCGGCTACGCCATTGGCATCACCTTGCAACAACAGCTCATGCCGGTGGAATGGGCCATCTTGGCCACCTTGGTGGGCGTTGCAGTGGCCGCCTTTGTGATTGGCTTGGTCATCGTGCGTGTGCCTGGCATTGCGTTCGGCATGCTGACCTTGGCGATTGGTCAAATGTTTTATTTGTCTGTCTCGCGCGCCCGTGGCATCACCGGCGGTGCGGACGGCATGCAAGTGGATTGGCCTTCCACGATTTTTGGTTTCAGCCAATCGGCCATCCTGAAGCCTGCGGCCATGTTTTTGATTTGCTGGACCACTTTGGTGGTGGTCATGCTGCTGCTCACCTTGTTGTTGAACACCCGTTTCGGCGCCATCACCGAAGCCGTGCGCGACAACGAAGAGCGTGCGCGTTTCATTGGCATTTCCACCGTGTTGCCCCGTGCGGCCATCTATGCGCTGTCGGCCGTGGTCACGGCCGTGGCGGGTTTGCTGTCCACACTGAACACCGGTTTTGTCTCACCTGAAAGTTTGCATTGGAGTCTCTCGGGCATGGCCTTGATGATGGTCGTGGTGGGCGGCTTCAAAGCGCTTTGGGGCCCGGCCTTGGGCGCGGTGGTGTATTTCATCTTCAAAGATGTGGTGGGCGATTACGCCACCCACTGGATGTCCATTTTTGGCGTCGCGTTGATCGCGGTCATCGTGTTCTCCCCCACCGGCATCGCGGGTGCGTTGCAAGCCTTGTGGCAGGGCAAGCCCAACGCTGCTTCCCGCGCCAAAGCTGGCGCACATTGAGTCGCACACAGACACGGAGACTCTCATGAGCAATTCTTCTTATGTACTTCAGGCCGAGGACGTGGCCATCCACTACGGGGGCGTCAAAGCCGTAGACGGTGTGTCGCTGACCTTGGAAAAAGGTCAAATCCGCGGCTTGATCGGCCCCAACGGCGCAGGCAAGTCCACGGTGATTGATGCCATCACGGGCCGTCGTCGCCTGACGCGCGGCAAGGTCACCTTGCGTGGCACCGACGTGAGCGAGATGGGCGTGGTCGAACGCCGCATGTTGGGTTTGTCGCGCAGCTTCCAACGCACCAGCATTTTTGGTGGCATGCCCGTGCGCAAACAAGTGGAGCTGGCCTCGCACAAGATGGGTGTCCAAGACTCGGCCGCCGATGCCGACGCGGTGCTGAAAGAACTCGAACTCGACCGCCTGGCCCACGTGATGGCCGAAGACCTGGGCTACGGCGAACAACGTCGCTTGGACTTGGCGCTGGCCTTGGTCGGACGCCCCACGGTGCTGTTGCTGGACGAACCGATGGCGGGGTTGTCGGTGAAAGAATCGCACGACTTGGCGCACCACCTGAAAGCCTTGACCTCACGCTGGGACGTGTCGGTGTTGCTGGTGGAACACGACATGGACGTGGTGTTTGGTATTTCCGATGTGGTCACTGTGTTTGAACTCGGCCGCGTCATCGCCAGTGGTGAACCTGCGGCTGTGCGCGCAGACCCACGGGTACGCGAAGCTTATTTAGGGAGTGCGGCATGAGCGCCTTACTGAACTTGAAAAATATCCATGCCTACTACGGCGCGGCCCACATCCTGCATGGCTTGAGCCTGCATGTGAATGCAGGCGAACGGGTGGCCTTGATCGGGCGCAACGGCGTGGGCAAAACCACGGTGGTGAACACCATTTTGGGCTTGGCCGATTTGAAAGGGGGCCACCTTCATTTGGGCCACGCAGAAATCGCTCGCCCACGCGCCTACTTGGCCGCACAACACGGCATTGCGGTGGTGCCCCAAGGGCGCTGCATCATCGCCAACTTGACCGTGGAAGAAAACCTCTTGCTCGGTGCCGCTGTGGGACGCAAAGGCCCCTGGACCGTGCCAGAGATTTACAAACTCTTTCCCATCTTGCAAGAGCGCGCGCACACACCTGGCACCGCCTTGTCGGGTGGGCAACAACAAATGCTCGCCGTGGGACGCGCCTTGATGGCCAACCCCAGCTTGATTTTGTTAGACGAACCCACCGAGGGCTTGGCCCCAGTCATCGTGGACCAACTTGCCGACATCTTCAACCGCGTGGCCAACGAAGGCACCGCCCTGCTGTTGATCGAACAAAACATGAGCTTGGTCGCCCGCGTGGCGCACCGTTACTTGGCCATGGCCAAAGGCTCGGTCGTGGCGCAAGGGGTGGTGACGAACTCGCCTGAAGGCCTGAAAGATTTAGAAAGCCACGTGATGGTCTAAGCCATCTCGTTTCCCGTTCCCAACGGCCGTCGGACCGATTCCGACAATCCTTTATTCCTAGGAGACAAGCATGCAACATAAAAAAATAGTTCAACAGTTGGCCAGCGCAGCCCTCGTCACGGCCTTGCCTTTCGGCGTCATGGCTCAAGGCAAAGACCCTGTGAAAGTCGGCTTGGTGTCATCCAAGTCGGGCGTGTTCGCAGAACAAGGCGAAGAAGTCATGCGCGCGGTGAAATTCGCGATTGACGAAGCCAACAGCAAAGGTGGCGTCGATGGCCGCAAAGTCGAAGTCGTCGAAGGCGATGACGAGAGCACCCCAGACGCAGGCCGCCGCGTGGCCGAAAAAATGGCGCGTGATGGCTACAACCTGTTGATCGGTGCAGTGCCCTCTTCTATCTCTTTGGCAATTGCCCAAAACTTGGAGCGCTGGGATGCGGCGTACTTCATCCAGGCCAGCAAATCTGACAAGCTGACCGGTGACACCTGCAAGCCCCGCAGCTTCCGCAC
>JBPCSU010000208.1:0-17858 GCA_051006815.1 Limnohabitans sp. | reverse complement strand
ACAACGCCACGGCAAAGGGTGTTAACTGATTCAACTCAATGTGGGGCAGTTTTTTCATGGTTTGAATCTTAATGCGGGGCGCCCGGTTTTGCCAATGTCTCGACCTAAAATTCCCTGCATGCGGTTAACCAAATGGACAGATTACACCTTGCGCGTTTTGTTGCATTGCGCAGCATTCAAAAATCGTGAAAAACCGATCACGATCGCTGAAATTGCAGAGCGTCACCAAGTGTCGCGCAGCCACTTGATGAAGATTGTCATGATGCTTTCCAGCATGGGGTGGATTGAGTCGTCACGCGGCAGGTCAGGGGGGATACGGCTGTCCGTTGACCCCAGCCAAATCAGCATTGGCGATGTCGTGCGCCAAACAGAAACCGATTTCGATATCGTGGAATGCTTTGACGATGCGTCCAATTCCTGTCGTTTGAATGGCCGCTGCAAATTGAAGACGGTGCTCAAGCGCGCAAGCGACAGTTTTCTGAATGAGCTCGACCAAGTCACGCTTGCCGACATGCTGCCCGCCAGTCCGGCCTCACGCGATATTCCGGTTCAGATCATCAAGCGCGTCGTTAAGCGGTAACGTTGGGTTATCCGCCTGAGGGCAGCGGTGTGGCATGCCTTTGGACAAAGTCTGCAATGGCTGGAATGTCCGATAGATCAAATCGTGTGCATGTTTGATCGCCATGAGTCGCCGCAGCCGGTACATCGGTGGCCAGCGCGAGGATGTCTTTCATCTGCAACCACAGCGGGGTTTTGTCGTTGACCGCGCGATAGACCTCAAGTTTGGGGAAGGTTTCTTGTTTGAAGCCTTCGACCAGAACCAAATCGCAGGTCTGCATGCGACTCAAGAGGTATTCAAAGGTGGGCTCTGTGTCATGGCGTTGTTCATGCATGAGTGCCCAGCGGCTTTTCCCCATCAAGAGAACTTCACTGCAACCGGCTTCTCGAAGTCGGTACGAGTCTTTGCCTGGACGATCAATTTCGATGTCTTTGTGGCTGTGCTTGATCAGAGACACGCGGAGCCCGCGCAGGGTGAGTTCAGGAATCAGTTTTTCCAGCAGTGTGGTTTTTCCCATGCCTGAATGGCCAGAAATACCGAAGACTTTCACGTCATGAGAAAAGTTATGCACGCAAGATCCTGAGCAATTAGATTCAAGTGAAATGAATAATAAAGTAACTTTGATGCGATCTCATGCCTGGATCTTTTCCAAAGTTCAAATATTCAGAATAGTTGAATCTAATTGATGTGCATCAAACTCAGTTGTTTAAGACACCTGTCTAATGCTTCGACAAGTTCTAGAGGAAGCGTGAATGAGTATCTTAGGTTGCGTGTTGCGCGTAAAGGCAGAGAAATTGCCTCAAATTCTGTCTGTGCTGAACACCACAGAAGGTGTGGATGTCGCCATGAATCCAGGCGATGGCCGGCTCGTGCTGATTCTGGAAGACACCCAAACCACTGGCGCTGCACAAGCCTTTGCGGCGATTTCGCTGTTTCCTGAAGTGCTCAGCGCTTCGTTGGTTTATGAATATTCAGGTCCAGATGTGGTCAACGTGGATGCCGATGAGGACAACACGCGCTACCAATCCTGGCGGACCACGATGGCCCAAATGGCCAAAGACCATCCACTTACCAGTTCCCACGTTTAAACGCAGCAAGGAAAAATATCATGGAATCAAATCGCCGCGACTTTTTGAAATCGCAAGCCTTGGCAGCCAGCGCCACCGCCGCTGGAATTCCGATTGTTGTTGAGGCTGCTCCCTCGCAGGGCGCCGGTGATGCCAAAGTTCGATGGGACAAAGCACCTTGCCGTTTTTGCGGCACGGGCTGTTCGGTCTTGGTGGGGGTGCAAGACGGTCGCGTGGTGGCCACGCAGGGTGACCCTGAGTCGCAAGTGAACCGCGGGTTGAATTGCATCAAGGGCTATTTCTTGTCCAAGATCATGTACGGCAAAGACCGCTTGACCACACCGTTGCTGCGTAAAAAGAACGGCAAGTACGACAAAGAGGGCGAGTTCACGCCCGTGTCATGGAACGAAGCGTTCGACGTGATGGCTGCCAAGTGGAAAGAGGCGTTGAAAGCCGAGGGGCCAGGCTCTATCGCCATGTTTGGCTCAGGCCAATGGACAATTTGGGAGGGCTATGTGGCCTCCAAGTTGTGGAAAGCGGGCTTCCGTTCGAACAACTTAGACCCCAACGCGCGCCACTGCATGGCCAGCGCGGTGACGGGCTTCATGCGCACCTTCGGCATTGACGAACCCATGGGCTGCTACGACGACATCGAGCAAGCCGATGCGTTTGTGCTGTGGGGCTCCAACATGGCCGAGATGCACCCCATTTTGTGGAGCCGCATCAGCGACCGTCGTTTGTCCAACCCTCACGTCAAAGTGTCGGTGTTGTCCACGTTTGAACATCGCAGCTTTGACTTGGCCGATTCGGGCATGGTGTTCAAGCCACAAACCGATTTGGCAATTTTGAACTTCATTGCGCACTACATCATCAGCAACAACAAGGTCAACCAAGACTTTGTGAAGAAGAACATCAACTTCAAAAAAGGTGTGACCGATATTGGCTACGGCTTGCGCCCAGTGCATGCACTGGAAAAAGACGCCACGGCCAACGGCTATGCCGGTGCCGATGGCAAACCCAAAGGCAACCCCAACGACTCAACCCCCATCACCTTTGAGGAGTACGCGAAATTTGTGAGCGAGTACACCGCTGAGAAGGTCAGCAAAATTTCTGGCGTACCCGTGAAGCAGCTGGAAGACTTGGCCAAGATGTATGCCGACCCCAAAGTGAAAGTGGTGTCGTTCTGGACTATGGGCTTTAACCAGCACACCCGTGGCACGTGGGCCAACAACATGGTCTACAACATCCACTTGTTAACCGGCAAGATCAGCCAACCAGGCAACAGCCCCTTCTCGCTCACGGGTCAACCCAGCGCATGCGGCACTGCGCGTGAAGTGGGCACGTTTGCGCACCGTTTGCCCGCGGACATGGTGGTGACCAACCCTGAACACCGCAAACACACCGAAGAGATTTGGCAATTGCCAGAAGGCACCTTGCCCGACAAGATTGGTTTGCATGCCGTGGCACAGAGCCGTGCGTTGAAAGACGGCAAGCTCAAGTGCTATTGGGTGACCACCAACAACAACATGCAAGCCGGCCCCAATATCAACGGCGAAATCTATCCCGGTTGGCGCAATCCCGCCGCTTTTGTGGTGGTGAGCGATCCTTACCCCACCGTGTCGGCCATGGCTGCTGACTTGATCTTGCCTGCCGCGATGTGGGTGGAAAAAGAAGGTGCGTTTGGTAACGCGGAGCGCCGCACCCAAGTGTGGCGTCAGCAGGTCAATGCACCTGGCCAAGCGCGCTCAGACTTGTGGCAAATGATGGAGTTCAGCAAACGCTTCAAAATGGAAGAGGTGTGGCCTGCCGAGCTTTTGGCGAAGCAACCCAAATACAAAGGCAAGACTTTGTTTGATGTGTTGTATGCCAACGGCAAAGTCAACAAATACCCCATGGCTGATTTGACCAAGGTGAATGGCAAGTACATTAAAGACTACGCCAACGACGAATCCAAAGCCTTTGGTTTTTACGTTCAAAAAGGTCTGTTTGAAGAGTATGCCGAGTTCGGTCGCGGCCACGGTCATGACTTGGCTTCGTTTGACACGTACCACGAAGTGCGCGGTTTACGCTGGCCTGTGGTGGATGGCAAAGAAACCTTGTGGCGTTTCCGAGAGGGCTATGACCCTTATGTGAAAAAAGGTGAGGGCGTGAAGTTCTACGGCCACAAAGATGGCAAGGCTGTGATCTTTGCGCTGCCTTACCAAGAAGCCGCCGAAGCGCCCGACAAAGAGTTTGACCTTTGGCTCTCCACCGGGCGGGTGTTGGAACACTGGCACACAGGCTCAATGACACGCCGTGTGCCTGAGTTGCACCGCGCGGTGCCTGAAGCGGTGTTGTTCATGCATCCCGACGATGCGAAAGACCGTGGCATTCAACGTGGCATGCAAGTCAAAGTGGCTTCACGTCGCGGTGAAATCACGTTGGCTGTGGAAACCAAGGGACGCAACAAAGTGCCACGCGGTTTGGTGTTCGTGCCGTTCTTCGATGAGGGGCGCTTGATCAACAAGCTGACCTTGGATGCGACTTGTCCGATCTCCAAAGAAACTGACTTTAAGAAATGCGCCGTGAAAGTGGTGCGCGCTTAATCAGGCCAGACAGGTTCGCCACATGCGTTTGACTCGCCGCCAATTGCTGCAAAGCGCGACCAGTGCTTGCACCGCTTCACTTGTGACGGCGGGTGCAGCCTTGGTGGCGTTGCCCAGCATGTCGCGCGCGGCACAGGTGTTGCGTCCTCCTGGGGCGCTGGCAGAAGAGGCGTTTTTAGGCGCCTGCTTGCGTTGTGGTTTGTGTGTGCGTGACTGCCCCCCACAAACGCTCAAACTGAGTGATTGGGGCGATGTGCTCACGCGCGACTGGGCCAGCAGCACGGCAGTAGGCACGCCTTACTTTGAAGCCCGCGAGGTGCCATGCGAAATGTGCGAAGACATTCCATGCGTCAAGGCCTGCCCCACTGCGGCACTTGATCACTCCCTGAAAGACATTGCCAATGCACGCATGGGCTTGGCCGTGTTGGTGGACGAAGAGAGTTGCTTGAACTTCTTGGGTCTGCGCTGTGACGTGTGCTACCGCGTTTGCCCCTTGATTGACCAAGCCATCACGCTCGAAAAATCGAGCAATGCGCGCAGCGACCGTCACGCCATGTTTTTGCCCACCGTGCATGCAGATGCCTGCACGGGCTGTGGCAAATGCGAAAAGAGTTGTGTCTTAGAGCAGGCGGCCATCAAGGTCTTGCCCATGACATTGGCCAGAGGCGAGCTGGGTCATCACTACCGCAAAGGTTGGGACAGCAGCAACACCGGTAGCCAGCCTGTGTTTGACTCGCCCACCCAACGCTTGCCTGAACACACCCAACCCGGCGAGCTCATCCCCCTTCGTTCAGGGCAGTTGCCTTACGGTGCCACGCCAGGGGGCAAGCCATGACTGCGTTGAGTTCTGTTCATTCAGACTGGGTGGGCAAAGCGGCACTTGAAGAAAAAGGCCGTTGGTTGGCATATCGGTATTTGATTTTGCGCCGCCTCTCGCAAATGGCCATCTTGTTGTTGTTCTTGTCAGGCCCTCTGTTTGGCGTTTGGATTGCCAAGGGCAACCTGAGCAGCAGCATGACCTTGGGGGTGTTGCCTCTGACGGATCCGTTTGCACTGGCGCAAGTGTTGATGACACGCCACTGGCCTGAGTTGAGTGCTTTGGTGGGCGTGACGATCGTGTTGGTTTTTTATGGCGTTGTTGGTGGACGACTTTTTTGCAGCTGGGTGTGCCCCGTCAATATGGTGACTGATTCGGCCAGTTGGTTGCGTCGTCGCTTCGGGCTTCGCACTGGACGTGCGCCTGCCCAGCTACGTTATTGGTTGATTCCTTGCATCTTGGCTGCATCAGCCATCACCGGTGTCACCGTGTGGGAATGGGTCAACCCTGTGAGCTTGACGCACCGTGCGTTGATATTTGGTGGCTATCTCGCCTTGGGCGCTGTGGCCGCTGTGTTTGTGTATGACTTGCTGATTGCACCGCATGGCTGGTGTGGGCATGTGTGTCCCGTGGGGGCGACGTATGCGTTGATTGGTTCGAACAGCCTCTTGCGTGTCTCTGCGCAAGACAGCAGCAAATGCAACGATTGTGCGGAGTGTTATGCCGTGTGCCCTGAGCCGCAAGTCATCCCGATCGCCTTGAAAGGCAAAGAGGGGGCGTCCCCCGTGATTCAAAACTCGGACTGCACCTTGTGTGGCCGATGCATTGATGTGTGTGCCCCTGAAGTTTTTTTGTATACCCACCGTTTCAATCACAAGAGAGTCTGAATATGAAAAATCTCTTTCACAAAATCACGAACACCACCTTGCTTGCAATGATGCTTGGTGTGATGACCGTCGCCACGGTTCACGCGGCAGACACTGCGCCCGTGAAGTTGCAAGGTCTACGAGGGGGAACACCCATCAACCAAGACAACGCCCCAAATGGCTTCAAGCAAGAGCGCGACCATGGACCTGCTGACCGTGACTTTGTGCAGCAACCCCCTTTGGTGCCGCACACCATTCAGGGTTACCAAATCACTGCCAACTACAACAAATGCATGGACTGCCATGCATGGCAAAAAACCAAAGCCAGTGGCGCTACCAAGGTCAGCGTGACCCATTTCCGCACGCGCGAAGGTCAAGAGTTGGACAACATTTCGCCACGTCGTTATTTCTGCACGCAATGCCATGTGCCACAAACCGATGCCAAGCCACTGGTGGACAACACCTTCCAGCGCGCACGCGGTCTCCAATAAATTTGAGGGGTTGAGATGTCAGAAACTAAAAGCAAATTGGGCGCTCTGATGGCGCGATGGGGACGCCTGAAAACCTTCATGATGACCACCACCTTCCTCCTGCTCGCAGGTGGTTTTGTGGCGGGTATTGTGTTTTGGGGCGGCTTTAACACGGCCCTTGAAATGACGAACCGCGAAGAGTTCTGTATCTCGTGCCACGAGATGAAGGACAACGTCTACGCCGAATACAAAAACACCATCCATTACCAAAACAGAACAGGTGTCCGTGCCACGTGTCCTGACTGTCACGTGCCCAAAGATTGGGGACCCAAGATGGTCCGAAAAATCCAGGCCAGCAACGAGGTGCTGCACAAAGTTTTGGGCACGATTGACACGCCTGAAAAGTTTGAAGCCAAGCGCCATGAGTTGGCTCAGCATGAGTGGGATCGCATGAAGCGCACTGACAGCCGTGAGTGCCGCAATTGCCACAACTTCACTTACATGGATTACGCAGAGCAAAACAAACGTTCGTCGGCAACGCATCAGCAGGCGTTCAATGAAGGCAAGACGTGTATCGATTGCCACAAAGGCATTGCCCACAAGTTGCCTCAGATTGAGCAGCACATCGGTGCTCCCAAAGAACATCCTGCGCAGTTGCCGGCTGCCGATCCGAAATAGCGGCAAGGACTTCAAAGGGCGTTGAATCTAACGCCCTTTTTTTATGACGCACTGAGCGTCTTCATTTGAATGGCCTGGGTAGGGCACTTGGACACGCAATGCCCACAGCCGGTGCAATTGGCAGGTTGCACCTGGGGGGTGGACACCCCGCCCAATCGAGGTTTGAATCGAATCGCTTGCTGATCGCAGAACTCGCCGCAAACGCGGCACTCCACCTGTTGTTGCGCCAAGCATGCAGCGCTGATCTCGGCGACCCAAGTCCAAGCAGGCGTTGCAGGTGTTTGGGCCAACGCTTGGGGCTGACAGGCCTCTGCACACTTGCCGCACAGGTCGCAGCCGTTGGTTTGAAATGAAACTTCAGGGAATCCCCCGTCACCTAACTTCAACACCGAGGTGGGGCAAGACGTGATGCATGCGCTGCATCGTGTGCATTTCTCAACAAACAACACATCGTTGTCACCCGCCCATGGCGGGCGAGGGGGGCGGGCTTGAGGCGGTTTTGAAAATTGACCTCTGAGAAAAAACCGACGAGCGTTGTCCATGGATAGGTGTGTGCAAACTTAAAAATCAATGCCTATTATCAAGTTGGAACACCGCGGGTGAGACGCTGTGTGACGGCAATTTGTGCGCGCTCGATGAGCGCAAGGGAAAACCCTGTTGGTGAGATTCGCTTCGGTTGCGCTACGTCAAAGTGTGTTTGGCACAACGCCAAACAATGGGGTTCATGGAATGTTTGGAGAAGCACATGAACCATCTCAGCATTAAAAAAATCAGAGAAGAGCATGCAACGATTGCGGCATTGCTGACATCGCTTGTCATGATGGTCGAGCGAGGCCCTAAAGAAAATTACGAGGTCTACTTTGATGTGTTGCGGGCGATGCTTTTTTATTTGGATGAATTTCCTGCCAAGCATCACCATCCCAAAGAAGACGTTTATCTTTTTTATCCTTTGCGAAAAAAGAGAGCCGATTTAGACGCGGTGCTCAACCAACTCACCGAAGAGCACAGCAAGGAAGAGACGCGCATCAGAGAGCTTCAACACATGTTGCAAGCGTGGGAGTATTTGGGTGAGAGCCGTCGGCGCGCGTTTGAAATCGAACTGGTGAAGTACGTCAATTTCTACAGAGAACATCTGAAGGTCGAGGAGACGCAAGTGATACCCGTCGCGCTTCAGTGCCTCACGGACGATGAGTGGAAAGAGCTGGACGCGCAGTTTGAGCGCAACGCGTTCAGCCTCAACGCTGTTGAGCATGCTGACCCGGCATTCAATCGCTTGTTCGCCAAGATTGTCAGTTTTGCGCCGGCCCCCATCGGGCTGGGCAAGTCAGATTAAGCTGCGTGGGCGAAACCGGTCGCTCTCATTCGCTGTGCAAGACCACTTGACGGGCGAGATCGATAAAGCAGGCTCGATCGGCATCGTCCAAGGGTTGGAGGATGTCTTTTTGCAGGTCTAGCACGATCGGCTGCAACGCTGAAAGAATTTTGTTGCCCTTGGCTGTCAATGACAGCTCGCGCGCCCGGCGGTCCCGCTCGCTGACGACGCGGCGAATCCACCCTTTTTTCTCCAGGCGGTCAATCACACCGCCAATCGTGGCCCGGTCGTAGCCAATCAGTTCTGCGATGCGCGCTTGATCCATGCCTGGGTTGGAACAGATCGCATCGAGCGCCGCGTATTGAACTGGCGTCAGATCAAAACCAGCCGCCTGGGTGCGTTGCACAAAGAGTTGTGTGGATTGCTGGTGAAGGCGGCGTATCAAGTGTCCCGCCATGTCTAGTACGGCCATACCTGAGCTCCTTTTTGCTGGCATTAGTAATCATACATACCATCTTGACAGAAAATAATAAGTACAGTTATTATTTGTTGTGTGCCGAGGTTTCGGTGTTTTTTTAATCTTTGGAGACAAGACATGCAGTTCTATAAAAATGGATTTAGAGGTGGCAGCCCTGACATCAAGGAAGCCGCACCCAACCGACGTAACCGAGGCATCAACGAACCGCTGCCGGAAAAAGTGGACGTGCTGATCGCAGGCACCGGTCCTGCTGGTTTGTGTCTGGCTGCGCAGTTGTCGCAGCTCCCTGAGATCGAGACGATGATCATCGAGCGCATGCCCAGCAACATCATCAAGGGCAAGGCCGATGGCATCAACACACGCACGATGGAGATGTTCCAAGCGTTCGGGTTTGCCGACAAGGTCAAGCGCGAAACTTATTGGGTCAACCAAACCGCCTTTTGGATGCCCGATCCCAAGAACCCAGACCACATCAAGCGCGTGGGGCGTGTGCAAGACGTGGCCGACGACAGCTCGGAAATGCCGCACATCTTGATCAACCAAGCGCGTTTGCACGAGTTGTTTTTGGAGGTCATGAAGAATTCACCTTCGCGCCTGGAACCCGACTACGGATGGGAAGTGGAGAGCTTGACGATCGACCCCACCACAGACGATCACCCCGTGACGGTGACGCTCAAAGATGCCTCAGGCATCAACTGGTGGGCCACACGAACCGTGCGTGCCAACTACGTGGTGGGTTGTGATGGTGCGCACTCCAAAGTGCGTAAATCCATTGGCGGTGAATTGCATGGCGATGCCGCGCACCAAGCGTGGGGGGTGATGGACATTTTGGCCAACACCGATTTCCCCGATGTGCGCCAGAAGTGTTTGATTTCCTCGGCCAAAGAGGGCAACGTGCTGATCTTGCCGCGCGAAGGGGGCTATGTGTTCCGCATGTATGTTGAGCTCGACAAGCTTCGCCCAGATGAAAAAGCCGCGCAGCGCAAGCTCACCCAAGAAGACATGATTGCGGCGGCCAACCGCATCATCAAGCCCTATGCGATTGACGTGAAAGAAGTGGTCTGGTGGTCGATTTACGACATTGGCCACAGCATCACCGATCGATTTGACGATGTGCCTGCGGGCGTCGACCGCAACCCACGCGTGTTCACGGCGGGCGATGCGTGCCACACCCATTCGCCCAAAGCCGGTCAAGGCATGAACGTGTCGATGCAAGACACCTTCAACCTCGGTTGGAAACTGGTGCATGTGTTGCAAGGCCGTGCCGATGCCAGCTTGCTGCGCAGTTACTCCAAAGAGCGTTTGACCGAAGCCAAACGCTTGGTGGAAACCGACCACGAATGGTCGCGCATCATGTCTGCGCCCACCACACAAGCTGAGCGCGATGGCACAGAAGAACCCCGCATCATTCGCCAGTTCAAGGCCAACTTGGAATTCACGGGGGGCACTGCGGTGAAGTACGACGCGTCATCCCTGTTTGCTGTCAGCGCACATCAAGCATTGGCCAAGGGGGAAGAAATTGGCCGTCGCTTTCACTCCGCACCGGTGGTGCGCTTGGCCGACGCCAAGCAAATGCAACTCGGCCATGTGGCCGAGGCAGACGCCCGCTGGCGCATCTACGCGTTTGCCGGCAAGGCTGACAGTTCCAACCCCGGTTCGGCGATTCACAAGCTCGCAGACTGGTTAGAAACCAACCCCAAGTCACCCGTTGTCAAACACACGCGCAAGGGCGAAGACATCGATGCCGTGATCGACTTCCGCGCCGTGTTCCAACAAACCTTTGAGCAACTGGCCTACGAACACATGCCTTCGTTGCTCAAACCCAAGACCGGCAAACTGGGTTTGCAAGACCACGAAAAAGTTTTCTGTGTTGACCACAAAGGTGTTGGCGACATTTTTGACATGCGTGGCATCCACCGTGACACAGGCTGCATGGTGGTGGTGCGTCCCGACCAGTACGTGGCGCATGTGTTGCCGCTGGACGGCTATGACGAACTGTCTTCATTTTTTGCAGGTGTCCTGAAGTAAACCGTCTCGTACGGCTTGAAGCAAAATGAAACCCGACAAAGGAGACAGACAACACCATGCAAGAACTCGGACGCCTTGAAGATCTGCCACAGGATTACCGCGATCAGCTGAAAGAACTGAACTTGGTCCCCTTGTGGCCCAGCCTGCGGGGGGTGTTACCCCCCAAGGTGCCCACGCGCCAAACCAAGCCCACGCACTGGCCCTACCAAACACTCAAGCCTTTGCTGCTGAAAGCAGGCGAATTGACGCCGATTGAAAAAGCAGAGCGACGGGTGTTGGTGTTGGCCAACCCAGGCCACGGTTTGGAAAAAATGCAAGCCAGTGCGGCCATGTATTTGGGCATGCAGTTGTTGATGCCGGGTGAATGGGCGCCTAGCCATCGCCACACACCCAACGCTGTTCGCATGATTGTGGAAGGCGAGGGCGCCTACACCACGGTGGATGGCGAGAAGTGCCCCATGAGCCGTGGCGACTTGATTCTCACGCCCACAGGTTTGTGGCACGAACACGGCCACGATGGCACCGACCCTGTGATTTGGCTCGATGTGTTGGACTTGCCCTTGGTCTATTACATGGAGGCCAGCTACCACATCAACGGCGAACGCCAGTCGGTGGTGCTCGGTCAAGGCGACAAGCAATACGCCCGTGGCGGTGTCATGCCAACGCACGTGTTTGAGCGCAGCAAAAAAGCGTATCCCCTGCTGCGCTATGCGTGGACAGATGCCAAGGCCGCACTCGAAACGATGGCCGCTGACAACCCCACGTTTGAAGCTGTGCAAGTGACCTACGTCAACCCAGAAACAGGGGGTGACGCCGAAAACATTTTGGGCTTCTATGCCTTGATGTTGCGTCCTGGCCAAACCTTGCGTTTGCCTGCACGTTCCCCTGCGCAGGTGTTTCATGTCATCGAAGGCTCAATGCAAGCCCAGATCGTGGACAGCACCTTCACCCTGGTTGAGGCCGACACCTGCTGCGCACCAGGCTACGAAGCCGTCATCCTGAAAAACCTGCAGGCGAGCGAACCCACGTTCATCTTCATCGCCGACGAGTCACCCTTGCACCGCAAGTTAGGTGTCTACGAAAACCGCGGTTAACCCTCCACTTACCCGAAACAATGACTTCATACCTCTTTCATCCCCCCGCCGTTCAATCGTTGGCCATTCGTGGCAAGACCGAGCGCTTTCCCATCAACCGCTTGTTCTTTGTGGGGCGCAACTACCACGCGCATGCGGTCGAGATGGGCAAGCCCGTTGATAAAACCGTGGAACGTCCGTTCTACTTCACCAAAGCGCCACAAACCTTGGTGGCCAGCGGTGCCACGGTGGCTTACCCACCTGAAACAAAAAATTACCATTTCGAAATGGAGATGGTGGTGGCTATTGGAAAGGCCGGTTTCCGTGTCAGCCAAGGGAATGCGCACGAGATCATCTACGGCTACGCCGCTGGCTTGGACATGACACGCCGTGACTTGCAATTGGTCGCGCGTGACAAAGGCCGCCCTTGGGATTTGGGTAAAGACGTGGAGCAGTCATCGGTCTGTACCGAGATCGTGCCGATGGAAGGCCACATCATCGACAGCGGGGCCATTGCACTCGAAGTGAACGGTGAAACCAAACAAGCGTCCGATGTGGACAAGCTGATTTGGAATGTGCGTGAAATCATTGCCGACTTGTCTTTGTTCTACCACCTGCAACCCGGCGACTTGATTTACACCGGCACCCCCGAAGGCGTGAACGCCGTGGTGCCGGGCGACAAAATCACGGGCCGCGTGGCCGGTGTCGCAGAAGTGGCGTTGACAGTGGGCGAGGCAGAATGAGGGCTGGCACCTTGCTCATGTTTGGCACACTCGTTTTATGAAGCTCTACAACTTTTTCCGCAGTGGTACCTCGCACCGCTTGCGTATTGCGCTCCACCTCAAAGGCTTGGCCACCGATTACGTGGCCGTTGATTTGCGTGTGGAAGAGCATTTGAAATCGGCCTTCAAAGCCGTCAACCCACAAGGGTTGGTGCCTGCACTCGACACGGGTGAGCAGGTGCTGATCCAGTCGCCCGCCATCATTGAATGGTTGGAAGAAAAATACCCCACGCCCGCGTTGTTGCCCCAATCCCCCGAAGCGCGCGCGCATGTGCGTGCCTTGGCGGCCATCGTGGGTTGCGATGTGCACCCTGTCAACAACCGTCGTATCTTGGAGTATTTGCGCAAGCAGTTTGGGGCTGATGAGGCCGCGATCAATGCCTGGTGCGGTACTTGGATCACCGACGGGTTCAATGCCTACGAAGCCTTGTTGGCCGCTGACAAGCAACGCGGTGCGTTCAGCTTTGGCAACGCACCCAGCTTGGCCGATGTGTATTTGATTCCCCAAATCGAAAGCGCGCGTCGCTTCAAAGTCGATTTGACGCAGTGGCCTTTGATCGCAGGCGTCGAGGCTGCGTGCATGAAGCTCGATGCGTTCCAACAAGCAGCCCCCATGCAACAGCCTGATGCGGGTTGATGCCTTTTTACAAACATTCGGAGACACACCATGACCTACTTCGCCAAAAATTTCACACGCCGAGCACTTGGCGTGGCTGCCGCCGCAGCTGCTTTCGCACTGCCCGCTGTGGCGCAGCAAGCCAGCACATTTCCCAACAAGCCGGTGAACATCGTCACCGCATTTGCCGCGGGCAGTGGCCCTGATGCGGTGCTGCGCCAAATTTCGGACAAACTGTCTAAGCTGTGGAACCAACCAGTTTCGATCACCAACAAGCCCGGCGGCGGTGGCTTCATTGCCATTGACGCCACGCAGCGCATGCCCGCCGATGGCTACACCTTGTTGCAACTCGACAGTGAACACTTGGCTGCGTTGCCGCATTTGTACAAGTCCAAAAACTTCGTTACCTTGAACAACTTCGATCCTGTGGCCCCGTTGTTTCGCACGCCTTTCTTGGTGGCGGTGGCTACCGATTCGAAGTGGCAAAACATCAAAGACCTTGCCGCGGCAGCCAAAGTTACCCCCAACAAAGTGAGCTATGGCTCTTGGGGCATTGGTAGCCCGGGGCACTTGGGTGGCGAGCAATTGGAATTGCTGACCAACACCGAAATGACGCACGTGGCCTACCGCGAGGTGTCGCAACTCTTTACCTCGGTGGGCAATGGGGACATCCAGTGGAGCTTTGCCAGCATCCCTTCTAGCCAAGGTGTGTTCAAGGCCGGCAAGATTCGTTACATCGCTGTGGCCGCTGCCAAGCGCTTGCCGCAAATGCCGGAAGTGCCCACGGTGGCAGAGGCAGGTGGTCCTGCCGGGTTTGAAGTCAACTCGTTTGTGGTCTTGCTCTCGCCCAAAGGCCTCCCCAGCGATGTCAGCGCCAAGATCAATGCCGATGTGCTGAAAGTGTTGGCTGACCCCGAAGTCAAAGCCCGTTACAACACCTTCGCGTTTGAAACCATCACGTGGTCGCCAGACGAAATTCGTAAAAACGCCGAAGCCAAAAGCAAGATTTACGAGCAATTGGTCAAACGCAAAAACATCAGCTTGGACTGATCGGGCCGCGCCATGGACTACAAAAACCTCATTGCGATCGACATCCACACCCATGCCGAGGTGAGTTGTCGCAACCCGTTTGACAACTACGGCGAAGCGTACGACCGCGCGGCTGACAAATACTTTGGCTCCAGTCGTCGCCCCACCATTGAGGAAACGGTGGCGTACTACCGCGAGCGAAAAATTGGCTTGGTCATGTTCACCGTGGACAGCGAATCGCAATTGGGGCGTCGTCGTATTCCGAACGAAGAAATCGCCGATGCCGCCAAAAAGAACAGCGACATGATGGTGGCGTTTGCCAGCATCGACCCGCACAAAGGCAAGATGGGCGCGCGTGAGGCGGAGCGTTTGATCAAAGAAGACGGCATCAAGGGCTTCAAGTTCCACCCCACCGTGCAGGGCTACCACCCCTACGACAAGATGGCATGGCCCATCTACGAAGTGATCAACGCCTACAAGCTGCCCGCTATTTTTCACACCGGGCACAGTGGCATTGGCAGTGGCATGCGATGTGGCGGTGGCCTGCGCTTGGCCTACAGCAACCCCATGCACTTGGACGATGTGGCGATTGATTGGCCGGACATGCAAATTGTCATGGCCCATCCCAGCTTTCCTTGGCAAGACGAAGCCTTGAGCGTGGCCACACACAAACCCAATGTGTGGATCGATCTCTCAGGCTGGAGTCCCAAGTACTTCCCTAAGCAGCTGATTCAATACGCCAACACCTTGCTGAAAGACCGCGTGTTATTTGGCAGCGATTACCCGCTGATCACGCCCGAGCGCTGGATGAAAGACTTTGAGGTGGCAGGCTTCAAACCCGAGGTCATGCCTGGCATCTTGAAAGACAACGCGGTGCGCCTGTTGGGTTTAGACAAAGCTTGATGGCATATCGGAATCCCTGTTATGCAAAAAAGGCATATCAGCTAGATTTCGGCATGCGCGTGCACTTCTCGATCTGTCGAGAAAATATCAAATCAGCCAAAAAAACGAGGAAGACCTATGAATGAAAACGTAACGCCAAACTCGGGCGTTCAGCGCCTGCTGCAGCGTCTGTGCGACATCAGTGCCACGATCGGCGGCATCGTCTTGGTGGCGATTGCTTGCGTGACCGTGGTCAGCGTCATCGGACGTGCCTTTTTCTCTCACCCCATCTTGGGGGATGTGGAGTTGGTGCAGTTGGGTTGTGCGGTGGTGGTGGCCTCATTTCTGCCGTACACCCAGTTCCGTCACGCCAACATCATTGTGGATTTTTTCACCACCAACGCATCCGAAAAAACACAAAGTCGTTTGGATGCCTTCGGCACCTTGTTGTACACCTTGGTCATGGCCTTGGTGTGCTGGCGTGTGGCCGTGGGGGGCATTGACATCAAGGCCAACCAAGAAACTTCCATGTTGATGGCCTTGCCACTGTGGATTCCCTACATGTTGATGGTGCCTGGCCTGGCCTTGTGTACCGTGATTGGGTTTGTGCAAACCCTGCAACACCTTGGCCTGACTTCAAAGGAACACGTATGAGCACGATGAGTATTGGTTTGTCCATGTTCGGCGCCATGTTGGTGCTGATGGCGGTTCGCGTGCCCATCGCGATTTCTATGTTTGTGCCAGGCGCTGTGGGCTACATGGCCTTGGCCGGTTGGTTGCCCTTGCTGTCGCATCTCAAAGGCGCTGTTTACAGCCGCGTGTCTATTTACGACTTGTCGGTCATTCCTTTGTTCATGCTGATGGGCGCGTTTGCCGTGCACGGCGGTTTGTCCAAAGCCTTGTTTGACTTTGCCAACGCCTTGTTGGGCCGCTTCAAAGGCGGTATGGCGATGGCGGGTGTGTTGGCCTGTGCCGCGTTTGGTTCCATCTCGGGTTCGACTGTGGCCACCACCGCGACCATCGCGCAAGTGGCTTATCCCGAAATGCGTCGCATCAACTACTCGGGTCGACTCGCCACGGCGGCGTTGGCCACGGGCGGCACGATGGGGGTGTTGTTGCCTCCGTCCGTCACGTTGATGGTCTACGCCATCTTGACCGAACAGAACATCACCAAGATGTTCTTGGCCGCCTACATCCCCGCGTTGCTCGCGGCGGTGGGCTACCTCATCGCCATTGCGGTGATCGTGCGCATTCACCCCGACCAAGCGCCTCAAGCCAAAGCGGCTTCGGGCAGCGAGTTGATGACGTCAGCTCTTCAAGTTTGGCCCATTGCAGCCATCTTCCTGGTGGTGTTTGGTGGCATTTACGGCGGCGTGTTCACGGCGACCGAAGGTGCAGCGATTGGTAACGTGTTGACGTTTGCCATCACCTTGCTGCGTCGTGAAATGACGTTTGACAAGTTGGTGGCCTCCATCCGCACCACCGCGCAAACCAGCGGCATGATCTTCTTGATCTTCATTGGTGCGGACATGATCAACGCGTCGTTGGCGCTGTCGCAGTTGCCAGCACAGTTGGCCGACATGGTGGGGCATTTGCAAATTTCCCCACTGGTGGTGATGGCCGGCATCATGATTTTTTACATCATCTTGGGTTGCGTGATGGACGAGATGTCCATGATCTTGTTGACCGTTCCCACCTTGTTTCCTGTGATCTTGGGCATGGACTTCTTCGGGTTAAACCCGTCCGATAAATCCCTGTGGTTTGGTATCCTCATCCTCACTGTGTGTGAGATCGGCATGATCTTCCCGCCTGTGGGTTTGAACGTGTACATCATGAACGGCTTAGCCAAAGATGTGCCCATGGTTGAGACCTACAAAGGGGTGGTGCCATTCCTCATCACTGACGGCATCCGCTTGTCGTTGCTGATCGCGTTCCCAGCCATCTCGTTGTGGTTGGTCCACGCATTGACTTAAGTTTTTAACCGGAGACAAAAATGAAATCTCGCTTCCTCAAAGTTGCTGCTGCTGCGTTGACCGCTGCGGCAATGAGCCAAACGGCCACGGCCCAAGAGGTGACACTCAAAGTGCACCACTTCTTGCCTGCGTCGTCGTTTGCACAAACTTTGTTCATTCAGCCTTGGTGTGACCGCATCGCCAAAGAGTCGTACAACCGCATGAAGTGTCAGATCTACCCATCGATGCAATTGGGTGGTTCGCCCCCCCAGTTGTTCGAACAAGCCCGTGACGGCGTGGCAGACGTGGTGTGGACGTTGCCCGGTTACACCGCTGGCCGTTTCCCCTCGGTGGAAGTGTTTGAAATGCCTTTCATGATGCAAAGCCCAGAAGCGACCAGCAAGGCCGTTTGGGATTACGTCGATCAATATGCCAAGGCCGAGTTCAAAGACGTCAAAGCCTTGGCTTTCCACGTCCACGGTGACGGTGTGTTCCACATGGTCAACAAGCCTGTGCGTACCGCCGCCGACCTCAAAGGTGTGAAGCTGCGTGCGCCGACACGTGCCACCAACAAGTTCATTGCCATGCTGGGCGCCACGCCTGTGAGCATGCCTGTGCCACAAGTGGGTGATGCCTTGTCCAAAGGCGTGATTGACGGTGCCGT
>JBPCSU010000207.1:0-3270 GCA_051006815.1 Limnohabitans sp. | reverse complement strand
CCTCAAAGCCACCGCGGTTGATCTGACGCCGCGTTTGAAAGGTGCGATCACAGAAAACGGCATCGATTTCTTGAAAGCAGAAGTTCCCCCTGGCGAGCACGCAGTGAAGATCACCGTCAAGGATGTGGATGGTCGTGAATCCAATACCGTGATGAATTTGGTGATTGGTAAGTGATGCAGTGCGCCTATTGCCTCAGCCCAGTTGAAGACGAAGCGAACGTCTGCAAAGTCTGTAAACGCGATTTGTATTTGTTCCGCCCTTTGCTTGCAAAGGTGCAGGAGTTAGAAGAAAAGTTAGCTGAGCATCAAAGTGCTGCAGACTTACAAACTCGCGTAGAAGAGCTCGAAGCCTTGTTGGCTGCTGAACGTTTGCGTACGGAACATCAGGGCATGGGGTGGTGGCGTGTACTGCTGGATGTGGGGCAATTCATCTTTATTCCTCTGGCTTTGTTGCTGCTGGCGCATGCGTTGATCACTGTGGTGTACGACGTCAACCTGCTGTACCTGCGTGTGGCATCCATGATCTTGCCCTTGCCATTTGGTTTTTACTTGTTCAGACACCGCCAACGTCACTTGTTTGCGTGGTTTGTTGCGACGGCAGGTTTGGCCGCTGCATCGGTGGTGGGCATGAGCGCCATCACGGGGTGGGTGGACCATACCCCGGTCATGCCGCAGAGCATGGTGGAGTGGCGAGAGTTTGTGGAATACGCAGCCAGCATCACCTTCAGCTTTTTGACGGGGATGTTGATTGGGGGCATGGCGTACCACCGCACCCATCGTGCGCGCACGCAAACATCCAAGCCGTTTCTCAGTGCCTTGGTCGCCGGTTTTACCAAAGGCAACTTGTCACCGGCTGATTTGCAAAAAACCATCAAAAAACTGGAAGACATGGGGGGCAGTCTCGTGGCAGCAGGCACCACCGCCATGTCCATTTACACCGGACTCAAAGCATTTATGTAAGCCGCCGGAGTGACTAGGTGATTGGGCGAAAATACAGCCATGCACCTGTTTGATCGCCCCGCGCTGGCTGCGCTGCTTCGCTACCTCATCAAAGCGTCTGCGTTGGCGCTGCTGGTGGCGGCATTGGCGGGGTCTGCTTCGGCCTTCTTTTTGTTCGCGCTCGATTGGGCCACACAAACCCGTGAGGCCAACCGCTGGCTCATTGGGGGCTTGCCTCTCGCGGGTTTTGCTGTGGGATGGCTGTACCTGAAGTGGGGGCAGTCCGCGCAGGCCGGCAACGTGGAGGCCGGCAACAACTTGCTCATCGACGAAATTCACGATCCCAAAAACGTGGTGCCCTTGCGCATGGCGCCGCTGGTGTTGGGGGGCACGGTGGTGTCGCATCTGTTTGGAGCCTCCGTCGGACGCGAAGGCACGGCCGTTCAAATGGGCGGTGCGCTGGCCGATCAATTGACTCATTTTTTCAAGCTCCCACACGCGGACCGTCGCATGGTGTTGATGGCCGGTATCAGCGCGGGCTTTGCCTCGGTGTTTGGCACGCCCTTGGCGGGCGCTGTGTTTGCCTTGGAAGTCTTAGCGATTGGTCGTTTGCGTTTGGATGCTTTGTTTCCTTGTGTGCTGGCGGCTGTGGCCGCCGACCAAGTGGGCTTGTGGTGGGGCGTGCAACACACGCCCTATGCCGTGGGTGCGGTGCCGCACATCACGCCCTGGTTGTTGCTGGCCATGACGGTGGCGGGGGCCGCGTTTGGTTTGACTGGCAAAGTGTTTGCCGACAGCACCCACGCTTTGAGCAGCGTCATGAAAAAGCACATCGCGTATGCCCCGCTGCGCCCGTTGTTGGGCGGCGCGGTGCTGGCGGTGGTGGTGTTGTGGGGCAGCATGGATCGCTACATCGGGTTGGGCATTCCGGTGATGGTGGAGGCGTTTCAACACCCCTTAGCGCCGACAGATTTCTTGGGCAAGATGGTGTTCACCATTGCTTCGTTGGGTGCTGGTTTTAAAGGCGGCGAGGTCACACCGCTGTTTTACATCGGGGCCACCTTGGGCAATGCCATGGCCCCGCTGCTAGATGTGCCGTTTGCACTGTTGGCTGCCGTGGGCTTTGTGGCGGTGTTCGCCGGTGCGGCCAACACGCCCATTGCATCGACCTTGATGGCCATGGAGCTATTTGGTGCCGAGCTGGGGGTGTATGCCGCTTTGGCCTGTGTGGTGAGTTATTTGTGCTCCGGCCATGCCGGTATTTACCGTGCACAACGGGTGGACCAGCCCAAGGGCCACACGCCTTCTTAAAATAGGACGTCTATGCCTAGCTTTCTCGACCTTTCTTTCCCCGCGGTGCGCCGTTTGGTCGTGGCCGCTCTGGCGGTGTGGGGGTGCATCTGTGCCGTGCCTGCGATGGCCCAAACCTTCAAAATGCCGTGCGAGGTGGAAGGCGTGATTCCGGCTTTGGATGACCTCAAAATCAAACCCGAAAAAGCCACCATGGAAATTCAAACCATGGGCAAAAACATTTTTCTCAAACTCAATGGGCCTGGGCTGTACCAAGTGCAGGTCAGCAGTTTGACGGCAGAAGATTTCGTGGGCAAAAACCTCACCACAGCCAAAGAGATGGGTGCGTATCGTAAAAACAAGCTCACAGGGGCCGAGGCAGAAATTCGCATCGAACAAGCCACGGTGCTGTTGACGGCGTATACCGACACGGTTTACCAAGGCAAAAAGGTGCGCCTCAACATCACGGGGCCTTGCACGGTGCCCCGCTGAGGGCCGGGCGATGTGGATGATGTTTCAGACTTTAAAACCAGCACCAAAAGCCGGTGCACGTGCCGGTGATTTGCTGAATCAGCAAGTCCACCAAGCTGCTCACCACGAGCAAGGGCAGACCGACATACACAAACACCCACCACACACACATCAGGGTCAGGCGTGGTTCTTCCAAGCGATGACCCATCACGGTTTCAGCTTGTTTGCGCAGACGAAGTTTGTTCAGCATGGTGCGAGGATTTTAGGCGCATGAAAGTCAACTGGGACACCCTGACCTACCCCGAGTGGGACGCGCACCATGCCGCCGCTGCTGCGCCTTTGCAACAAGATTGGGCCTATGGCGCGTGCATGAAAACGCTGGGCGTAGGCGTGTTGCGAGCGTGTGTTGAGCAAGACGGCGCGCCTATCGCTCTGGCGCAATTCATCGTGCGTCGCTTGGTCGGTGGCTTGGCGCACATGGCCTTGTGCTCGCTGGGGCCGGTGTGGTTGCAGCAACTCTCGGGTGATGAGAAGGCGCATGTTTATAAAGTGTTGAAGCAAACCATTCCC
>JBPCSU010000206.1:0-7990 GCA_051006815.1 Limnohabitans sp. | reverse complement strand
GGCTTGTTGCCAGTTTAATGTTGGCTGGTTTTTCTCTGGTGCTTTACTTCGGATTCAAGATTTGCTTGTACCTTCTTAGAGGTATGTGAGCACTACATTGGTGCAAATTTGAATGCTTTTACAAGCCGCGCAAGCACTCTCATTTACGCTTAATTACGTGGCAATCGAAATAGAAGTGAGGGGTAGTAGTCAACTAAACACCACCAAATAAAAACCCACAGTCTTTTGGCTGTGGGTTTTTTCTTGGCTGAAACACCTCTTAAGGTGTTTGCTGATGCAACTGCACCACCGTTTTTGCCCGTTTGCGAAAACGGATGTTGAGCATTTCCACAATCACCGAGAACGCCATCGCGAAGTAGATGTAGCCCTTGGGAATGTGATGTCCCAAGCCTTCAGCCATCAACACCACACCGACCACCACCAAGAAGGTGAGGGCCAACATTTTGATGGAGGGGTGGTTGGACACAAATTGGCCAATGCCTTTGGCGAAGGCCATCATCAAACCGACCGAGGCAATGACGGCTGCAATCATGATGGCCACTTCATCCACCATGCCCACGGCGGTGATGATGGAGTCGAGTGAGAAAACCAAGTCAATCACCATGATTTGCAAAATGACCGAGGCCAAGGTGTTGGCTGCTGCATTGGCGCCGTGTTCTTCTTCGCCTTCAAGCGATTGGTGAATTTCGCCAGTGCTTTTCCAAATCAGGAACAAGCCACCCAAAATCAAAATCAAATCGCGGCCTGAAATTTCTTGACCAAAGGCGGTGAACAAGGGTTCAACCAAACCCACGATGACCGACAACAACAGCAACAAACCGATACGCATGAACATGGCCATGAACAAGCCAATGCGTCGCGCAAACTCCCGTTTCTCAACGGGCAGTTTGTCTACCAAGATGGAAATGAAGATGATGTTGTCAATGCCCAGCACCAGCTCAAGCGCGGTGAGGGTGGCAAAAGCGATCCACGTTTGCGGGTCGGTCAGCAGTTCCATGGCAGGCTTTCGTTGAGAGAAAGCTGCATCCTAGCGAAGGCCTAAAAGTCCATCAATTGTGGGTATTTAGGCCTGCGTCGGTTTACTGGTGTTTGAAATTGGCGGCGCGTTTGTTGACAAACGCATCCATGCCTTCTTTCTGGTCGGTGGTGGCGAACAACGCGTGGAACAAGCGACGCTCAAACATCACGCCATCGGCCAAGGTGCCTTCAAAGGCGCGGTTGACCGATTCTTTGGCTGCCATGGTGGCGATTTGCGAGAAGCCAGAGATCATCAGTGCTGCGCCCAAGGTTTCTTCCATCAACTTGTCCAGGGGCACCACGCGGCTGACCAAGCCCGCGCGCTCGGCTTCGGTCGCGTCCATCATGCGGCCGGTCAAGGCCAAGTCCATCGCTTTGGATTTGCCCACGGCGCGTGGCAAACGTTGGGTACCACCGGCACCGGGGATGATGCCGAGTTTGATTTCGGGCTGGCCAAATTTGGCGTTGTCGGCAGCGATGATGAAGTCGCACATCATGGCCAACTCGCAACCACCGCCTAGGGCAAAGCCGCTGACCGCTGCAATGACGGGTTTGCGGATGGTGCGAATGGTTTCCCAGTCGCGGGTGATGTAGTCGTTCTTGTACACATCGGCAAAGGTGTAGGTGGCCATGGCACCAATGTCAGCCCCCGCAGCAAAGGCTTTTTCGCTGCCGGTGATGACCATGCAACCAATCGCTTCGTCGGCATCAAAGGCTTTGAGTGCTTGACCCAGCTCGATCATCAGCCCTGCGTTGAGTGCGTTGAGTTGCTTGGGGCGGTTGAGGGTGATCACGCCCACTTTGTCGGCTTCGGTGTGGACGGTGATGAATTCGTAGCTCATGCGAGGACTCCAGAAAAAAGAAGTGGGTGGAAACGTAGAACTATAGAGCCAGCCAGTGGCTCACTTGTTTGGCATTGTCAATGGAGAGGCGCCAAGTGGCCTGCTCTTGGGCGTTGGGCAAGGTCAAGGGCAGCTTAAGCAGCTGACGGTCGCGGCTGATCAAGGCAACTACTTTTTTGGCGGTACCGGCGTAGAGCAACAAGTCGTCGAGTTTTTTGATGCGCCATGCCCAAGCTGTTTTGCCTGTGGTTTCAACCCCCAGCCATTCGTCACCGGGGGCAAAGCCGGCACGGTGTGCGGCACTGCCGTGCAGCACGGTTTTGATTTGCACACTGTGGTCTTCCCCTACGCGCAGCCCCAAGCGTTGCGCCAGTTGCGCGGGCTCGTGGTGCACGGCCACACCATGCGAGGTGAGCAGGGGTTGCAAAGGCAAGTCGCGTGTGCCATGCACCCACGCTTTGAATTCGGTGGCCCATGAACGACCGGTGAGTTCTTTGAGCACCGCCAACACATCGGCCTCTTGCATCGGACCTTGGCGAGGGCGGGTGCAGCAACGGGCCCACAAGGCACGCATGACGTCGTCCAACGACACGCTGTGGTTTTTGACGCCATGTTGGCGCAGCGACAAATCAAGACACAAAGCCACCAGCGCACCCTTGGTGTAGTAGCTGACGGTCAGGTTGGGGCTGTTGGCGTCGGGGCGGTAGTACTTGGTCCACGCTTCAAAGCTGGACTGGGCCACGCTGTGCACATGGCGCCCGGGTGTTTGCAGCACTTGGTTGATGGTTTTGTTCAACAGCTTGATGTACTGCACATCGTCTATCAAGCCCGCGCGACGCAGCAGCAAGTCGTCGTAGTAGCTGGTGAAGCCTTCGAAGAACCACAACAACTCGGTGTAGTTTTCTTGCGCGTAGTCGTACTGTGCAAATTCAGCGGGGCGCAAACGTTTGACGTTCCAGGTGTGGAAATACTCATGGCTGATGAGTCCCAACAACGTGGTGTAGCCCTCGCTCTGTTTGGCGTTGTGGGTGTTGCCCTCACTGAGGCGTGGCAAGTCAGCGCGGTTGCAAATCAGGGCGGTGGAATTGCGGTGCTCTAAGCCGCCGTAACCATCGGCCACTGCGTTGAGCATGAACACATAGTTTTTGTGCGGGATCTGCGCGCGTTTTTTACCGTGCCAAAACTGAATCGCGGTTTCGCAAATTTTTTGTGTGTCGTGCAGCAAGCGTTCGCCGTCGAAAGCAGGTGTGGCTCCGGCCACGACAAAGCGATGTTGAATGCCACAGGCCTTGAAGCTGCCGGACCAAAACGCACCCATCTCCACAGGACAGTCGACCAACTCATCGTAGTCAGCGGCCACGTAGGTGCCAAAGCCTTGACGGTTGATCTTCACGGGCGTGAGGCCTGTGGCTACTTGCCAAAGGGCGCCGTGGCTAGATTGGAAGCTGGCTGCCACCAACTCAAGCTGATGCGGTACATGGGTGTGTCCCCGCACTTGCAAACACAGGCTGGTGCCGTTGAAGAAACCACGCTGTGTGTCCAACCAAGCGGTGCGCACCGAATCGTCGTGGGCATGCACTTGGTATTGCAGGGTGACGGGTTGGCCTGCCTCACAGTCGACTTGCCAAGTGTGTTTGTCAAGCTGCTGCACCGCAACTGCACGTGGGCCTTGGCGTGCCGTGATGCCTGTGATTTGCTTGGCAAATTCACGCACCATGTAGCTGCCCGCAATCCAGACGGGCAGGGCGACTTGCTGTTGCGCTTCGGGTTGTGCGATGGTCAGCGTCACGCCATACAAGTGGGCGTGCAGGTCGGCCGCTTCGATGCGAAAGTGGATGGAGGCGTGCATGGCAGTTGGTGAGGGGTTAGGTGGCTGCTGCGCCCAACAAACAAGACAAGGTGGACACCACGGTCAAGCGAAAACGCAAGGTCATCCAATCGCGCAGACCCGCTTCGGGCCAGGTTTTGCGGTCCACCAAATAACAGGCGATCAGCAACAAGCCCAACAAAGGCAAACCCGCATAAGCCGGCATGATGACGGCAACCCAAGACACCAACGAGGGCACCACGCCCCACACCATGTGCAACTTGCGTTGTGGCGCGTTGTGGCGCAAGCCAATGCCCCAGTGGATGCCTCCTAAAAACGAGGCGATGGTGGCGCCATAAGCGCTGAGGGCGATGGCAACAAAAGGGTGTGCTTCGGGCGTGACGATCCACATGAAAAACGCCAACACCACAAACGGAATGAGGCCTGCGTAGCCCAAGCGTTCAATCAATTGGCCAGCGTTGCTGTCGGGGGTAATGGGTGTGTGAACCATGGTGACTCTCTCTTATCGGTTGGCTTCAGTCAGCAGTTTTTCAATTTGTGCGGTGTTGATAGCGCCTGGCACGCGGGTGCCGTCTTGTGCCACCAAGGTGGGGGTGCCGGTGATTTTGTATTTACGACCGAACTCTAAGTTGCGCTCAATGGCGGCGGTGTTGCATTGCGCATTGGCCGGGGCTTGGTCTCGGGCCATCATGTCTTTCCATGCGGTGGCCGGGTCTTTGGCGCACCACACGTTGCGCGATTTCTCGACCGAGCTTGGCCCGAGCACGGGAAACAAGAACAAATACACCGTGACGTTATCCACCTTGGCCAAGTCACGTTCGAAGCGTTTGCAGTAACCGCAGTTGGGGTCTTCAAACACGGCGAGTTTGCGCTTGCCATTGCCATGCACGATGGTGATGGCGTCTTTCAAAGGCAGGGCGTTGAAGTCAATCGCGCTGAGCTTGGCTTCGCGTTCTTCGGTCAGGTTGCGTTTGCTTTTGGTGTCGATCAAGTTGCCTTGAATCAGAAAATTGCCTTCGGCGTCGCTGTAGTAAATCTCGTTGGTGCTGAGGCGCAACTCATAAATGCCAGCCAAGGGTGTGCGGGTGATTTCTTCAATCTTCGGGATTTGTGGAATGCGCTCACTGAGGTTCTTGCGAATCGTGGCTTCATGCCCCTGTGCCCATGCCGTGGTGATGCTGAGAGCGCAGAGGGCCGCAGCGGTGAGGTGATGAAAGGTGCGTTGCATAACGGTGTGTTTTTAAAAAAGTGAGATTGCCGTGGGCCTTAGCCCATCGCTTGTTGCATGGCCCAGGCCTTGACGGGCGCCAAGCTGTTGAACCCGTTCATGCCCCAGTTGCGCAGCGCTTGCACGCTGGCGTTGGGGTGGGCGAACAGGCGTTGCAGCCCATCGCAGGCGAGCCACGTGGGCAGCATGTCGGCTTTGCGCGCACGCTCGTAGCGACGCATGAAATAACGGTCGCCCACATTGCGCCAATAGTCTTTGCTTTCGCGGGCTTTCAGCACCTGGGCCAGTTCGACCACATCGGCCAAGCCCAGGTTCAGCCCTAAACCGGCGAGCGGGTGAATGTTGTGTGCGGCATCGCCGGCCAAGGCCCAGGCGCTGCCATCGGCCAAGTTGCCCGTCCAGCGGTCGGCGAGCGCCAGTTGCAAGGGCCACATGGCGCGTTCGGTGGTGAGTTCCAGTTGGCCGAGTACGCCGTGGCTGGCTTCGGCCAAGGCATGGGCGAAAGCCTGTGCATCCAGCGCCAACACCTCTTGGGCGCGTGCGGGCGGCAGCGACCACACCAAACCCACTGTGTCGCCTTGGGCGCCACCCAGCGGCAAGAACGCCAAAATTTCTAAACCATGCGGACCGTGGGCAAACCATTGCAGCGCTTGTTCGCGGTGGGGCGTGCTGCAACGCACGCGTGCGGCCACGGCATGTTGTTGATAGGGCAGCACTTCAAAGTGCACACCCAGCTCGGTGCGGGTGGTGCTGGCGCGGCCTTCGCACACCACAGTCAAGGCGGCAGGTTCGGGGCTGGTGAGGGGGGTAATTTCAGCTTGATAACGCACGGCTTCGGCCAGCTGGGCTTCGAGCACGGGCACGTCCACGATCCAAGTCAGGCCCTCGGGCGTGGGGCTTTCAAAGTGGGCAAAACCACCGTCGTCGCCCCACACGCGCATGTGTTGCACGGGTGTGGCATGCAGGGCATCGGGCCAGCAGCGTAATTCAGACAGCAAGTCACGAGAGGCGCTGTTGAGTGAGTAAGCCCTAACGTCAGGCGTATTCTTGAGAGGTGTGCTGACCAAGCCTACACGCAATTTTTGACGTGCGAGCAACAGCGCCAAGGTGCGTCCCACCATGCCATCGCCGCGGATACAAACGTCGAATTTTTGAGCCATGCGGGCCATTGTAGGAGGGCGGCACAATGCCGCATGGCTTCTGATTCAACATCCCCACTGTCCGTGTTTGATGCCCACATTGAGTCGCTGTGGGTGTTCCCCGTCAAGTCGTGCGCAGGCATCTCGGTGCAGCAAGCCGTGCTGACCTCCACGGGTTTGGCCTTTGACCGCGCCTGGATGGTGGTGGACGCCGAAGGCGACATGCTGACCCAACGCGAATTGCCTCGCATGGCGCTGATCCAACCTGCGTTGACGGCCGACACCTTGGTGTTGCAAGCCACAGGTCTGGCGGACTTGCACCTACCTGTGCAAGTGCCTGTTGGCGCCAGGCAGGCCACGCGAACCCAGGTGCGCGTGTGGGACGATGAGGTGCCCGCATTTGACATGGGCCCCGCCGCCAGTGCTTGGCTGACGCAATTTTTAGGGGACGGCTTTGGGCCTTTGCGCTTGGTGCGCTTCGATGCCCAACACGCCCGTCTTAGCAGCGCCAAATGGACGCAAGACATGCAAGCGCTGAACCAATTCAGCGATGGATTTCCGGTGCTCGTGGCCAGTACCGCCTCGCTGGAAGAACTCAACAAACGACTGCTCGCCCAGGGCGAAACGGCGGTGGACATGCGCCGCTTTCGTGCCAACGTGGTGCTGGGCGGCGTGATGGCGCATGACGAAGACCGCATTGGCACGATGACCCTCGGCGCGGTGCAGCTCCACCCCGTCAAACCGTGCCCGCGTTGTCCCATTCCCAACATCGACCCCGACTCTGCCGCCATCCATCCGGCAGTGAGTGACGCTTTGCAGGGCTATCGCCAAGACGCGCGTGTGAACGGCGCGGTGACGTTTGGCATGAACTGCATTCCACTGGCCGGTGTGGGCCAGGTGCTGCGCGTGGGGCAGCGGGTGACGGCGGACTGGGTGTTTTGATGCGGCGCTGCGTGTCGTTGTTTTGTGCGCACTTACAATCTGTCGCAGTTACAAGGATATTTTTATGAGTTTGAAATGCGGCATCGTGGGCTTGCCCAACGTTGGCAAATCCACCCTGTTCAACGCCCTGACCAAAGCGGGCATCGCGGCTGAGAATTACCCCTTTTGCACGATTGAACCCAACACCGGCGTGGTCGAAGTACCTGACCCCCGTTTGCAACAGTTGGCCGAAATCATCACACCCGAACGCATTGTTCCCGCCATTGTGGAATTTGTGGACATCGCCGGCTTGGTGGCCGGTGCCAGCACGGGTGAAGGCTTGGGCAACAAGTTTTTGGCGCACATCCGCGAAACCGACGCCATCGTCAACGTGGTGCGTTGCTTTGAAGATCCCAACGTGATTCACGTGGCCAACAAGGTCGACCCCATCGCTGACATCGAAGTGATTCAAACCGAGCTCTGCTTGGCTGACTTGGCCTCTGTCGAAAAAGCGATTCACCGCGTGAACAAAATTGCCCGCTCGGGCGACAAAGAGGCCGTTAAACAAATGGCCATTCTGGAGAAGTGCCAAGCGGCGCTGAACGACACCAAGCCAGTGCGCACCATCGACTTCAGCAAGGAAGAGCGCGCCGAACTGAAACAGTTCTTCTTGATTACGGCCAAGCCCGCGATGTTTGTGGCCAACGTGTCGGAAGATGGCTTCGAGAACAACCCCTTCTTAGACCGCCTCAAGGCCTTTGCGCAAGCGCAAAACGCGCCCGTGGTGGCTATTTGCGCCAAGATCGAAGCCGAGTTGTCTGAGATGGATGACGCCGACCGCTTGGAATTCCTCAAAGAACTCGGCCAAGACGAGCCAGGCCTGAACCGCTTGATTCGCGCGGCTTACGACTTGTTGGGCCTGCAAACTTACTTCACCGCAGGTGTGAAAGAAGTGCGCGCATGGACCATCCACAAAGGCGACACCGGCCCACAAGCCGCAGGTGTGATTCACACC
>JBPCSU010000205.1:0-3159 GCA_051006815.1 Limnohabitans sp. | reverse complement strand
GCAGTGGCAAGAACGCCATGCCCTCACCACAGGGTTTTGGTTGAACAACTTTTGCAAGCAAGCGTTCTTGGAAGCCTTGCAAGCCCCCGAAGAGATTCGCAGCACCATGGGCTACGTGAAGCGCATGTGCGAATGGGCCATGCACGACAGTGGTCTACCCACACAGCGTTTGCGCTACCCGCTGTGTCGCGACGAGTTTGCCTACAGCCTGCTGTCGCCGTGGTTTGACCGCAACCCACCGCAAGACGTGAAAAACGTGTTGCTGTCTGAGTTGCTGCGCACCTTGGGCGACCCGCGTCACAACCATGCAGGCTGGCTGGGTGTGCGCCGCGAAGCCATCGAGACCGCCAGCCGTTGGCTGACCGGTCGCACCATGGATGCCTTCTTTGAAATTTTGCGACACACTGACGACGAAATTGGCCCTTACCGCCGCCGTTTTTGGGAGGCGTATTTCCATGCCGGTCACATCCTCGAAGCTTGGATTGCTTTGGGTGAACAAGCCGTGGCCGAGTTGCAAAAAATCGACCCCGCTGGCGAGCTGAATTACGCCAAGATCCTCGGCAAGATCGCCCCCAACCAATGCGTGCTGATGCTGCGCATGGGTGATATTTTGTTTTGCGATTGGAGCCACCAAGGCCGTTTGCGCGCCATCCCCATCAGCAGCAAACAAGCGCCTAAGCTGTACCAAACCGAGTACGAATTGTTCCAACTGCGCTTCCCCACACCGTTGGATTTCAACGACGGCCTGCTCGACGACCCCGGTTTGCTGCATTACGAATCCGCTTTAGGTGGCTGGCAAGACACGGCACGCCGCTTCATTGCGCAGCACCTGAACATCCAGCTCGCCTTGACGGATCTGATGCCCAGCGAAAGTACTTCTTAAATAGATAACCCAAGGGTTTGTCAGCACCGTTTAAGTCAGACCCTTGTAAGAGCCTAGTTCCACAGTTACAAGGTTTTGACAGATACCGCCATACAAGAGGAGACCGGTTCATGAGCGACATCACCATTCACCAGCCATCGGCTGAGTTCGTAAAACAAGCCAACGTATCCGGCATGGCCGCCTATGACGCCTTGTGCAAAAAAGCTGAGACTGACTACGAAGGCTTTTGGGCCGAACAAGCACGCGAACTGCTGAGCTGGAAGACCCCTTTCACCAAAGTGCTCGACGAGAGCAAGGCGCCTTTCTTCAAGTGGTTCGAAGACGGCACATTGAACGCCTCCTACAACTGCTTGGACCGCAACATCGAAAAAGGCTTGGGCGACAAGACCGCCATCATCTTCGAAGCCGACGGCGGCGAAGTGACCAAAGCCACTTACAGCCAACTGCTGGCCAAGACTTGCCAATACGCCAACGCGCTGAAATCGATCGGCGTGAAAAAAGGCGATCGTGTGATGATCTACATCTCCATGTCGATCGAAGGCGTGGCCGCCATGCAAGCCTGCGCCCGTATCGGTGCCACCCACTCGGTGGTGTTCGGTGGCTTCTCGGCTCAATCGTTGCGTGACCGCATTGAAGACACCGGTGCAGTCGCCATCATCACCGCAGACCAACAAGTGCGCGGTGGCAAGCACCTGCCCTTGAAGTCCATCGTCGACGAAGCCATTGGCTTGGGCGGCTGCGACTCTGTGAAAAACGTGTTGGTGGTCAAGCGCACCGGTGGCGACATCGCCATGACCGCTGGCCGCGACCAATGGTTGGCTGACTTGGCCGACAAACAAGCCACCACGTGCGAACCTGAATGGGTCGGCGCTGAGCACCCCTTGTTCTTGCTCTACACCTCTGGCTCGACTGGCAAGCCCAAAGGCGTGCAACACAGCACTGGCGGCTACTTGCTGCATGCCGCGTTGACCACCAAGTGGACCTTTGACTTGAAAGACAACGATGTGTTCTGGTGTACGGCAGACATCGGTTGGGTCACTGGCCACACTTACATCACCTACGGCCCCTTGGCTTTGGGCGGCACTGAAATCGTGTTTGAAGGCGTGCCCACTTACCCAGACGCTGGCCGTTTCTGGAAGATGATCCAAGACCACAAAGTCTCCATCTTCTACACAGCACCTACCGCCATCCGTTCACTCATCAAGGCCGCTGAAGCCAACGATGCCGTGCACCCCAAGAGCTACAACCTCTCCAGCCTGCGCTTGTTGGGTTCGGTCGGCGAGCCGATCAACCCAGCCGCTTGGGAGTGGTACTACAAGCACGTGGGCGGCAGCCGTTGCCCGATCGTGGACACCTTCTGGCAAACCGAAACCGGTGGCCACATGATCACACCACTGCCCGGTGTGACACCCATGGTTCCCGGCTCATGCACCTTGCCCTTCCCTGGCATCCAAGCAGCCGTGGTGGACGAGGCCGGTCACGAAATGCCCAACGGCCAAGGCGGCATCTTGGTGGTGAAGCGCCCATGGCCTTCGATGATTCGCACCATCTGGGGTGACCCCGACCGCTTCGTCAAGAGCTACTACCCCGAAGAGTTCAAAGGCAAGTACTACTTGGCAGGCGACGGTGCGATCCGCGACGAGAAGACCGGCTACTTCACCATCACCGGTCGTATCGACGACGTGTTGAACGTGTCGGGTCACCGCATGGGCACGATGGAAATCGAATCGGCTTTGGTGAGCTGCACCGAACTGGTGGCAGAAGCCGCGGTGGTGGGTCGTCCTGACGACACCACGGGCGAAGCCATCTGCGCGTTCGTGGTGTTGAAGCGTCCTCGCCCCACAGGCGACGAAGCCAAACAAATCGCCAAGATCTTGCGCGATCACGTGGGCAAAGAAATCGGTCCCATCGCCAAGCCCAAGGACATCCGCTTCGGTGACAACTTGCCCAAGACCCGTTCTGGCAAGATCATGCGCCGCTTGCTGCGTAGCTTGGCCAAGAACGAGGCGATCACCCAAGACACCTCGACACTGGAAAACCCAGCCATCTTGGACCAGTTGACAGACAACCACTGATCTGGCTTCACGAATCAGCCGCAAGGCTTGGAAAACCCGCCAAATTGGCGGGTTTTTTTATGGGCGATCAGGGTTTGCAGGGCAGCACTTTTAATTTAGCCAACTTAAAATCACAACCTATCACTTCACGAACATTGCTGTGCCTACCCTTGCATCCCCCATTGCCCAAGCTAACGCTGTGCCGGCTGCCAAGCCAGCACC
>JBPCSU010000204.1:0-10600 GCA_051006815.1 Limnohabitans sp. | reverse complement strand
ACCTTTATCAGCTGCTACCCCAACGCCGGTTTGCCCAACCCCATGAGCGACACCGGTTTTGACGAAACGCCCGACGTGACCAGCCGCTTGCTGCACGAGTTCGCGGCCGAAGGGCTGGTCAACATCGTGGGCGGCTGCTGCGGCACCACGCCCGAGCACATCGCAGCCATTGGCAACGCGGTGGCTGACCAAAAAGCGCGCGCGTTGAGTGCGGGGCCGTTCTATCGCGAAGCGGCTTAAGTCGCTCGGTTAAAATTTTGGCTCCCCAAGGAGCGTTGCAGCTTCACCCTTCCTTTCAGGACTTGCGCGTGAAGTCAGGCTTGGGGCCGAATCTTTTGCAACGACGCTCACCTGTTTTGATAGTCCCCAGGTGAGTACCCCCATGATTTCAAAAGCCGTTCCCCCCATGAAGCTGTCTGGCCTTGAGCCGGTCACCATCGGCGAGGGTAGTTTGTTTGTGAACGTGGGTGAACGCACCAACGTCACCGGCTCCAAAGCGTTTGCGCGCATGATCTTGAACGGCCAATACGAAGAGGCCTTGGCCGTGGCGCGTCAGCAGGTGGAAAACGGTGCGCAGGTGATTGACGTCAACATGGACGAAGCCATGTTGGACAGCGAAGCCGCCATGGTGTGCTTCCTCAACCTGATGGCCGGCGAGCCCGACATCGCCCGTGTGCCGGTGATGGTGGATTCGTCGAAGTGGTCGGTCATCGAACCCGGTTTGCGTTGCATCCAAGGCAAGGGCATCGTTAACTCGATCAGCATGAAAGAAGGCGTGGACGAGTTCAAGCGCCAAGCCAAGTTGGTCAAACGTTACGGCGCTGCCGCTGTGGTGATGGCATTTGACGAAAAAGGCCAAGCCGACACCTACGCACGCAAGATTGAAATTTGCGAACGCGCGTACCGCGTGTTGGTCGACGAAGTGGGCTTCCCCCCCGAAGACATCATCTTTGACCCGAACATTTTTGCCATTGCCACCGGCATTGAAGAGCACGACAACTACGCGGTGGACTTTATTGAAGCCACGCGCTGGATCAAACAACACCTGCCTGGCGCCAAGGTGAGCGGTGGTGTGTCGAACGTGTCGTTCAGCTTCCGTGGCAACGACCCCGTGCGCGAAGCCATTCACACGGTATTTCTGTACCACGCCATCCAAGCCGGTATGGACATGGGCATCGTCAATGCGGGCATGGTTGGCGTGTATGACGACTTAGAGCCCATGCTGCGCGAGCGCGTGGAAGATGTGGTGCTGAATCGCATGCCCACATACAAAGAGGGCGAGCCCCACCTCACACCAGGCGAACGTCTGATTGAAGTGGCCGAAACCGCCAAAGGCGCAGCCAAAGACGACAGCCAAAAATTGGCTTGGCGCGGCACGGTCGATGCACCTGTGCCGGTGCAAGACCGACTCAGCCACGCGTTGGTGCACGGCATTACCGAGTTCATCAACGAAGACACCGAAGAGGCCTACCGCCAAATTTTGGCCAAAGGCGGACGCCCGCTGCACGTGATTGAAGGTCCGTTGATGGATGGCATGAACGTGGTGGGCGATTTGTTTGGTCAAGGCAAGATGTTCTTGCCACAGGTGGTCAAGTCGGCGCGCGTCATGAAGCAGGCTGTGGCGCACTTGGTGCCTTACATCGAAGAAGAAAAACGCCAACAAGCAGCGGCCGGTCAAGACGTCAAAGCCAAAGGCAAGATCGTCATGGCCACTGTCAAAGGCGACGTGCACGACATTGGCAAAAACATCGTCACCGTGGTTTTGCAGTGCAACAACTACGAAGTGGTCAACATGGGCGTGATGGTGCCGTGCCATGAAATTTTGGCCAAGGCCAAGGAAGAGGGCGCCGACATCATTGGCTTGTCGGGCCTCATCACCCCTTCGCTCGAAGAGATGCAGTACGTCGCCGGCGAAATGCAAAAGGACGACTACTTCCGCAGCCGTTTGATGCCATTGATGATTGGCGGCGCCACCACCAGCCGCGTGCACACCGCCGTGAAGATTGCCCCGCACTACGACGGCCCCGTGGTGTATGTGCCCGACGCCTCACGCAGTGTGAGCGTGGCGCAAGGCTTGCTGTCGGAGCAAGCGGCGGCCTACATTGCCGAGCTGAATGCCGACTACGCCCATGTGCGCGAACAACACGCCAACAAAAAGCAAACACCCTTGGTCACGTTGCAGCAAGCACGTGCCAATGCCGCGCAGGTGAGCTTTGAACACTACACACCTGCCAAGCCGAAGTTCATTGGCCGTCGCGTGTTCAAAAACTTTGATTTGGCGGAGTTAGAAAAATACATCGACTGGGCGCCGTTCTTCCAAACTTGGGATTTGGCCGGCCCCTTCCCCGCGATTTTGGAAGACGCCGTGGTGGGCGTGGAGGCTAAGAAGGTGTTTGCCGATGGCCAAGCCATGTTGAAGAAGATCATCGACAACCGTTGGCTCACCGCCAACGCGGTGGTGGGTCTGTACCCCGCACAGCGCGTGGGTGACGACATCGTGCTCTACGCCGATGAAACCCGTCAACAAGAGGTGATGACGTGGCACGGCTTGCGCCAGCAAACGGTCAAACCGAACAACAACCCCAATCGCTGCTTGTCAGATTTTGTGGCCGACCAAACCCAAGCGGCGGATTACGTGGGCCTCTTTGCCGTCACCGCAGGCCTCGGAGCGGAGAAGCAAGAAAAGCGTTTCATCGACGCGCACGACGACTACTCCGCCATTTTGTTCAAGGCCTTGGCCGATCGTCTGGCCGAAGCCTTTGCCGAGTGCATGCACCAACGCGTGCGCACCGACTTGTGGGGTTACGCGGCCAACGAAGCACTGAGCAACGCAGACCTGATCAAAGAAAAATACCAAGGCATTCGCCCCGCACCGGGCTATCCCGCGTGCCCCGACCACAGTGCCAAGCAAGACATGTTTGCGATACTGCAGTGCGATGAGATCGACATGGGCTTGACCAGCAGCTTGGCCATGACACCGGCGGCCAGCGTGAGTGGTTTTTATTTGGCGCATCCTGAAGCGACCTACTTCAACGTGGGCCGCATTGGGGAAGACCAGGTGCAAGACTTGGCGCAGCGCCAAGGCGTGGCTGTGAAAGACTTGGAACGCTTGCTGGCGCCCAATTTGTAAAACCACCTCTGACGTGACCCAACAGAAAAAGGCGCATGAAGCGCCTTTTTTGTGGAGAAATGAAATCGAAGCTGAAAGGTGATTAGCCTTTCAAACACTCGCTCATTTTCATTTTTCGTTCATCGCCTTTCATGCCCTTGGCTTCGGCGTTACAACGTTTCATCTTTTCTTGTTGCATGCCCCCCTTGTGCATTTTTTCTTCCATGGGCTTGGCGTTCATGCACTCCTTCATTTTCATTTTTTGCTCGTCACCTTTCAGACCTTCGACTTGTTTGTCGCAGGCCATCATTTTGGTTTGTTCCATGGCTTTGTCGTCCTTGGCTTGTGCGTAGCCGCTGGCCAAAAGCAAACCGAGAACGGCGATGTGTAAGAGTTTTTTCATGATTTTCTTTCTGTGAGAAGAAGGGGAATTGCGACACGGCGTGTCACTCAGAAATTTCAGCACGCGCACACCAAAGTGTTACGAGTTGAGATCGGGCAATTGGTGAGCCCGACTCACTGCATCGCCAAGACTCGGCGGTATTGCACAGCCTCCGCAATGTGTGGCACGTGCACGCCTGCGGCGTCTGCCAAGTCGGCAATCGTGCGTGCCACGCGCAAGGCACGGTGGGTGCTGCGGCTGGACCAACCCAGTTGCGTGGCGGCATGGCGCAGAAAGTCGGTGGCTGCCGAGTCGAGCTGTGCATGCTGCGTCAGCGCCAATCCGTGTAGCGCTTGGTTGGCTTCGCCTTGTCGTGCCAAGGCGCGCCCATGTGCGGCCAAGCAGCGCGCACGCACCACGGTTGTGGACTCGCCAGGAGCGGCATGCATCAGCTCGGCGGCCGCGAGTGTGGGCACATCGACCTGCAAGTCGATGCGATCCAGCAAGGGGCCGCTGAGCTTGCTTTGGTAGCGCAGCACTTGGTCGGGTGTGCAACGACAGGTTTTGATGCCCACGTTGCCCAAGTAGCCGCAGGGGCAGGGGTTCATCGCTGCAATCAATTGGAATTTGGCTGGAAATCGCGCTTGTGTGGCAGCACGCGAGATGGTGATGTGCCCGTTCTCAAGTGGCTCGCGCAAGGCTTCCAAGGCGCTGCGTTTGACTTCGGCCAACTCGTCCAAAAACAGCACGCCATGGTGTGCCAACGATATTTCGCCGGGGCGTGGTGGTGTGCCGCCCCCCACCAAGGCCACCGAGGTTGCGGTGTGATGCGGGCTGCGCGTGGGGCGCTGCATCCATTGGCTCAGTTCAAAACGTCCGGCCAGACTGGCCATGGCGGCGCTTTCGAGGGCCTCGTCCAAGGACATCTCGGGCAACAGCGCGGCAAAGCGGTGCGCCAACATGGATTTGCCTGTGCCTGGCGGGCCTACTAAAAGAAGCGAGTGGCCCCCGGCCGCTGCAATCTCTAATGCGCGGCGTGGCCCCACCTGGCCTTTGACGTCGGCCAGATCAAGGCCACGCACCATAGGGGAAGGCGTGATCGTGGGGGGTTCAATGCGGCACCAACCGTCGGTGGCTAGGTCAGGCGTGGCCGTGGTGGCATTGCTGGGTTTGGCAAAGTGGGCCACCACGTCGCTTAAGTGTTGGGCACGGTAGACCTCGGCGGTGGGGACGAGCGCGGCTTCTTCGGCACTGTCAGGCGGCAGAACCAAGCGCGTGCGCACACCGGCAGCACGCAATGCCAAGCCCATGGCGAGTGCGCCACGCACGGGGCGCAACGCCCCGGACAACGACAGCTCTCCCGCGAATTCATGTTGCGCCAACGCGTCGTCGTCGAGCTGCCCCATGGCGGCCAAGATGCCTAAGGCGATCGGCAAATCAAAGCGCCCAGAGTCTTTGGGCAAGTCTGCGGGGGCGAGATTGACGGTGATGCGCTTGTTGGTGGGGAAATCTAGCCCCGCGTTTTGAATGGCGCAGCGCACCCGTTCGCGGGCTTCCTTCACCTCGGTGTCCGCCAAACCCACCAAGGTAAAGCTGGGCAAGCCATTGGCCAAATGCACCTCAACGGTCACGGCGGGCGCTTGCAAACCCAGAAGTGCGCGGCTGTGGATGAGTGCAAGCGTCATAAAACTCTCTTTGTGTGGAGGAAGCCCCATCGAAGGGCGTAGCCCCCTAGGCGGCGCACCAAGTTCGTGCGCGAAAATGGGGGAGTCGTCAGACTACTGCATCACTTTGGGTCTTGGGTTGGGTGAAGAGAGCACTTTTGTGGATTTCAACGCTGGCACGGACCCTGCTAAGTAGGTGTATCCCTCTTTATTTATCCATGGAGAAAATTATGAAATTCAAGTCCAAACTTTTGCTGGCCGTTTTGGCCACCTCTTCTGCTGCATTTGCACAAACAGCACCTGCTGCGCCTGAAACAACGCTTGGCTACAACGTGGGTGTTGTGAGCGAATACCGTTACCGCGGTATGGGCCAAACCAAAGGTGACCCCGCTTTGCAAGGTGGCGTTGACTACGCGCACGCCAGTGGCTTCTATGTGGGCGCTTGGGGCTCTTCTATCAAATGGATCAAAGAATATGCCACGAACTCAAACTACACGGCCAAAGGTCCTGTTGAGTTGGACTTGTACGGTGGCTACAAATTTGAAGCAGCTGGTCTGGCATATGACGTCGGCTATTTGCGTTACCAGTACCAAGGCAACACCTTGGCAAAACCAGGGGCATTTAGCAACCCTAATACGGATGAAATTTATGGCGCAGTAACAGCAGGTCCTGTGACTGCGAAGTACTCATACGCAAACTCTGATTTGTTTGGCACATTGAATTCCAAAGGCAGTACCTATCTGGATTTGAGCGCCACCTTTGATTTGGGTAACGGTTATTCACTGGTGCCACATGCAGGTCGTCAAGTTGTGAAAAATAACGACGCCAGCAGCTACACCGATATCGCTCTGACTCTAAACAAGGATTTGGGTGATGGCTTGGCTGCTAGCGTTGCAGCAATCGCCACCAATGGCAAAGCAGACTCTTGGACTTACAACGGTTACAACCAAGCGAAAAGCATTGTGGTCGTAGGCGTCAAGTACAGCTTCTAACCCTCGCGCTAACTGTCTTCTCTAGGAGCAACCATGAAACTCATCACCGCCATCATCAAACCTTTCAAGCTCGACGAGGTCCGTGAGGCATTGTCACAAATTGGAGTTCAGGGCATCACGGTCACTGAAGTCAAAGGCTTCGGCCGTCAGAAAGGCCATACCGAGTTGTATCGCGGTGCTGAGTACGTGGTTGACTTCTTGCCCAAGGTCAAGATCGAAGCGGCGGTTGACGCTGAACACGTTGACCGCGCCATCGAAGCCATCGAAGGTTCTGCACGCACCGGCAAGATCGGTGACGGCAAGATTTTTGTTTACGACTTGGAACAAGTTGTCCGCATTCGCACCGGGGAAACCGGACCCGAAGCACTTTAAGAAAGAAGACCCATCATGAATAAATTTTTCGCCTATCTGGCCATAGGCGGTGGCCTCCTTTTGTCTGGAAGCGCCGTTTTGGCCCAAGCAGCACCCGAAGCGGCTGCTGTGGTTGCTGCTGTTCCCAATAAAGGTGACACGGCTTTCATGACGATCTCCACGCTGTTGGTGATCTTGATGACCATCCCCGGCCTGGCTTTGTTTTACGGCGGCTTGGTCCGCAGCAAGAACATGCTGTCGGTGCTGATGCAAGTGTTTGTGGTGAGCTCGGTCATCTATGTGTTGTGGGTCATCTATGGTTACACCGTGGCCTTCAGCGGCGGTTCACCGTTCTTTGGTGGCTTTGACAAAATGTTCTTCAAAGGCATCACGCCGGACTCGATTGCTGCCACGTTCAGCAAAGGCGTGGTGATTCCTGAGTTCACATTCGCGGCTTTCCAAGCCACGTTTGCTGCCATCACCTGTGCCTTGATCGTGGGTTCGTTCGCGGAACGTGCCAAGTTCTCTGCGGTGCTGTTGTTCTGCGTGTTGTGGTTTACCTTCAGCTACTTGCCTGTGGCCCACATGGTTTGGTATTGGGACGGCCCAGATGCGATCACCGATGCGGCGACTTTGGAAACTGTGACCGCTGCTGCAGGCTGGTTGTGGGCCAAGGGTGCGTTGGATTTCGCAGGCGGCACCGTGGTGCACATCAACGCGGCGGTGGCGGGTTTGGTCGGTGCGTATGTGATCGGCAAGCGCGTCGGTTACGGCAAAGAATCCATGGCGCCTCACAGCCTGACATTGACCATGGTCGGTGCCTCGTTGTTGTGGGTGGGTTGGTTCGGTTTCAACGCCGGCTCTAACCTGGAAGCCAACGGTGTGGCGGCCCTTGCTTTCGTCAACACCTTGGTAGCAACAGCTGCTGCAACATTGGCTTGGATTGCCGGTGAAGCATTGGCCAAAGGTAAAGCTTCCATGTTGGGCGCTGCATCTGGTGCTGTGGCCGGTTTGGTTGCCATTACCCCCGCTTGCGGTTTCGTGGGCCCCATGGGTGCCATCGTGATTGGTTTGGTTGGCGGCTTCTTGGGCCTGTGGGGTGTGAATGGTTTGAAACGCCTCTTGGGCGCTGACGATTCACTCGACGTGTTCGGTGTGCACGGTGTCTGCGGAATCGTCGGTGCTCTGTTGACGGGTGTGTTTGCAGCCCCGTCACTGGGTGGTACCGGTGTGTTCGACTACGTCGCCAACGCCGTGAACCCTGAGTATTCCATCGTGGATCAAGTGATCATCCAAGCCACGGCTGTGGGTACCACCATCCTCTGGTCTGCCGTGGTTTCGTTCATCGCCTACAAACTGGTGGACATCGTGTTGGGTCTGCGTGTGACGGAAGAAGAAGAGCGCGAAGGCCTCGACATCAGCTCACACGGCGAAACTGCCTACCACCGTTAATTTTTCAAAAGTACATCAAGTTTTCCTTGGACTTTGAGCCCGCCTCCCGGCGGGCTTTTTTTCGTCCTTTTTGAAATGAGAAGCACTTGTCTCGCAGGCGGCAACCGCAAGGGATTTTTGAAGCGCCTGTGCAAAAAATTCAAGCCGCAGGGCAAAGGCAGCCGCTAACATGAAGCCCATGCAAGACACCCTGCAATATTTCACCGACCGCATTCTTCACGCCTCACACACGGGCCAGCCGCTGCGCTTGCGTGGTGGTGGCACGAAAGACTTTCTAGGCCAATCGCTGCAAGGCGAGGTCCTCGACACCACGGCATACAGTGGCATTCTGAGCTACGAGCCGAGCGAGCTGGTGATCACCGTGCGCGGTGGCACCTCGTTGGCCGAGGTTGAAGCGGCGCTGGCGCAGAAGGGGCAATGTTTCGCATTTGAACCACCGCACTTCGGTGCGGGTGCCACCATCGGCGGCATGGTGGCGGCGGGCTTGAGTGGCCCAGCCCGTGCCAGCGTGGGCGCGGTGCGCGACTTTGTGTTGGGCGCCCGTGTCATCAACGGCAAGGGCGAGCACCTGACCTTTGGTGGCCAAGTGATGAAAAACGTGGCGGGCTACGACGTGTCGCGTTTGCTTGCGGGCAGTTGGGGCCAACTTGGGTTGATCACCGAAGTCTCTTTGAAGGTGTTGCCCGTTGCGCCGGGTGAGGCCACGTTGATGTGTGTTGGTGTGTCGCAAGCGCAGGCGCTCACCCTGCTCAATCGCTGGGGCGGTCAGCCCTTGCCGTTGAATGCCAGCGCTTGGGTGCACGACACCACCACATCACCCGCCCAAGACTATTTGTTTGTGCGCTTGCGTGGCGCGATTGCGGCGGTCGAAGCGGCAGTGACCAAAATGGGGGCCGAGGTGCAAGCCTTGGGCGCACAGGTCACGCGCATGGACAACGTCCAAGCCGCGCCGGATTGGAAAGCCAGTGGCGAACAGACCTTGGATTTTTTCAACGCGCCCTCAGAGCAAGACTGTTTGTGGCGCTTGAGCGTGCCGCAAACAGCGCCGGTGCTGGATGTGCGAGTGAATGGCGCAACCTGTGCGCAATACATCGAATGGCACGGCGCCCAACGTTGGTTGTGGGCACCCGCAGCAGAAGCTGCGCACATTCGTGAAGTGGCCGCACAGGCAGGGGGACACGCCACCTTGTTTCGCACCAGTGCGGCGAGTCGCCAAACACATGGTGATGTTGACAAGCAGGCGGGCGTGTACACGCCGCTCAACGCGGTGCAGCAACGTATTCAAAACGAACTTAAAAAACAATTCGACCCTGCGGGCATCTTCAACCCTGGCCGTGCCTAACCACAGAGCCCTCTAGAGCCACTTATGCAAACCAATCTGGCCCCTCAATACGTTGGCACGCCTGAAGGCGAACAAGCCGAAGCCATTCTGCGCAAATGTGTGCACTGCGGTTTTTGTACGGCCACGTGTCCCACCTACCAGTTGCTCGGAGACGAGCTCGACGGACCCCGTGGCCGCATCTATTTGATGAAACAAGTGTTTGAAGGGGCCACGCCGACGCGCGCCACACAACAGCACTTGGACCGTTGCCTCACCTGCCGCAACTGCGAAAGCACCTGCCCCAGTGGCGTGCAATATGGCCACTTGGTGGATGTGGGCCGCAAAGTGGTGGATGCCCAAGTGCCACGCCCCCTGGGGGAGCGCGTGTTGCGCTGGGCCTTGAAAGAAGGCTTGCCTTCACCTTTGTTTGCCCCAGCCATGAAGTTGGGACAGGCAGTGCGCGGCATCTTGCCAGCTAAGCTCAAAGCCAAAGTACCGGCGCCACAAATTGCCGAACGCAACGGCGTGATCTGGCCAACCCAAACCCATGCGCGCAAAGTGCTGATGCTGGCCGGCTGCGTGCAGCCCGCCATGCTGCCCAACATCAACACCGCCACCGCGCGCGTGCTGGATGCGGCGGGCATTCAAACCCTCGTGGCGCCCGAAGCGGGTTGCTGCGGTGCAGTGAAATTTCACTTGAACGACCAAGACGGCGGCATGGTTCAGATGCGTGCCAACATCGATGCGTGGTGGCCTTTTGTGGAGCAAGGCGTTGAGGCGATCGTGATGAACGCCTCCGGCTGCGGCGTCATGGTCAAAGACTACGGCCATGTGTTGAAAGACGACGCGGTCTACGCAGCCAAAGCCAAGCGCATCAGCGAATTGACCAAAGACTTGAGCGAGCTCTTGCCCGACTTGGTGCCCTTGCTCAAACCCAAGCTCAAAGCGTCAGCCGTGGCTGCTGCAGGCATGCAGGCGTATCACCCGCCTTGCACCTTGCAGCATGGGCAAAAACTCAAAGGTGGGGTGGAAGCGCAGTTATCCGAACTCGGTTTTGCTATCCAAGTGGCAGGCAGTGAGTCGCATCTGTGTTGTGGCTCAGCAGGCACCTACAGTGTGTTGAATCCAGAGATCAGCACCACCTTGCGCGACCGCAAATTGGGTCATCTCGATGCACTCCAACCCCAAGCCATTCTGAGCGCCAATGTCGGTTGCATCACGCACTTGCAAAGTGGCACCGAAGTGCCTGTGAGGCACTGGGTGGAAGTGTTGGATGCCGCGTTGGGCTAACGCTAGCGCTTAGCCCTATGCCGCCAACGCAGCTTCAAT
>JBPCSU010000203.1:0-3975 GCA_051006815.1 Limnohabitans sp. | reverse complement strand
CACCCATGCCTTGCAAGATGCGACGCATGATGTTGATGGCGGCATCGTGCCCGTCAAACAAAGAAGCAGCGGTGACAAAACGCACCTTCTGTGTGGGCTTGTAGTTGGCGAGGGCTTGGAATTCGGCGGATAAATCAGACATCAGAGGCTCCGAAAAAACGGGAGATGAATCGAGGGAATGGAGTTTACGTTTACGTAAACGTCAATCATAGCGCGCTGGCAGGTTTTTGGGAGAGTATTTGCCCTAATAAAAAAGCCGCAGGGCCAAATGGCGCTGCGGCTAGGGGGAGGGCGAGTGGCCTTATTTAGGGCCGTACAAGAAGTCTGGCAGCCACAAGGTCAGGCCGGGCCAGATGTACATCAAAACCATGCAGATGATCACGATGAACATGTAAGGCATCATGCCCGCGAAGATCTGGTTGATCGTCACGTGCGGCGGTGACACCCCTTTCAGGTAGAACGCCGACATGGCCACAGGCGGTGACAAGAAGGCCGCTTGCAAGTTCACAAACACCAGCACGCCCCACAAGATGGGATCGATCTGGAAGTGGGTGAGCAAGGGCAAGAAGATGGGCACAAAAATCACAATGATTTCGGTCCACTCCAGCGGCCAGCCCAGCACAAAGATCAGCGCTTGCGACAGCAGCATGAACTGCAGTGGGGTCAAGTCCATGGCCATCACCCATTCTTCGACCAAGCGTTGACCGCCCAGTACGGCAAACACCGCAGAGAAGAGGGCCGAGCCCACAAACAACCAGCACACCATCGAGGTGGTTTTGGCAGTCAAGAACACAGCTTCTTTGGTGCGCTCGAAGGTCAGCGAGCCCGACGCCCACGCCATGATGAAGGCGCCTGTGGCACCAACGGCCGCCGATTCGGTGGCGGTGGCCAAGCCCAGCAGAATCACCCCGAGCACGACAAAGGTCAGGATGCCCAAGGGCATGACCGACTTCACCAGCATGTTGAGAATTTCAAACTGCTCGGCATCGAAGCTCTTGTAGTACCAAGCCAGCAACAGGAACAGCGCGATGCTGGTTGCCCAAAAGCCGGTGTAGAAGCTCTCAGGGACGACGAAGGCTTTGGTTTCATCCGCCACTTGGTCGCCCAAAGACACGGCGTTGTCGTTGGCTTCGGGGGCATCTGCCACCGTGTCGCCACCCATTTCTTGCAGACCTTCTGGCTCGGCACTGGTTTTGTCGGCCACGATGTCGGTAGACATTTGCACGACTTCAGCACCTGCTTGTGCATCGGCGTTCGCTTGTGAATAAATCACCACGTACCACCAAGAGGTGCCCAGTGTGGCCAACACCACCAGCACAGGGGCCAAGCTCATGGCAAAGCTGCGTGCCAGCAAGCCCCAGGTGACGCGCATGTCTGCCACCTGAATCTGCAATGCGCGGCCTGGCATGACCAGCGCGTGGGCCAAGGCTGGCAACATGCGCGTGGAATATTGCTTGCCCAGCTGGTCCAACCAGGGCGACACGGCGGCCTTGGTTTGGTCTTCGGGCAGCTTGGGGGCGATCTTGGGGTCAATCATCACCCAGCCGATGACGTAGATCAAATACAAGAACGCCAAGAAGAAGCCGGGGAACATGGCCGCTGCATAAAGCTTGACCACCGATTGCCCGGCAACTGCCGCGTACACAATGATCATCACCGAGGGGGGAATCAAGATGCCCAAGGTGCCGCCAGCGGTGATCACGCCCGCTGCCAAACGGGTGTCGTAACCGGCGTTCAGCATGGGGCGCATGGCAATCACGCCCATTAGCACCACCACCGCGCCGACCAGGCCACTGGCAATGCCCCAGAAGGTACAAATCACCAAGGTGGCCACGGCCAACGAGCCGGGCAGACGGCGGAAGGCGAGCTGAACGCTGTGGAACATCTTGTCCACCAGCGCGCCCCGTTCCATCACGTAGCCCATCAGCACAAACAGCGGAATGGACAACAAGGTGTCGTTGGTCATCGCCCCATAGGTGCGCTGCACCATGAGGTTGAAGATGCGGTTGTCCAGCCAAGGTTGGCTGGGGTCGTAAAAGGCGGTGAAGCCAAATGCCATGCCCAAACCCATCAGGGTGAAGGCGGTCGGAAAGCCCATCATGATCACCACCACGATGAGGCAAAGCATGGTTAAGCCGAGTGCTGGATCGCTCATTTGTGTTCTCCCATCGCGTGGCCACCGCGCTGATGGGCCTCTTCGTCAATGTGTTTGGCGCGCTCGATGGCGTCGCGTTTGGCGTCTTCGTCCACGTAGACGCTGGCCGAGAGCTGTTGCTCGACCACGTCAATTTCGTTGGCATCTTTCAGGCGTGCGGGCCATTCGCCTGTTTTCAGGCAGACCACACATCGGATGATTTCAGCCAAGCCCTGCATCAGCACAATGACGCCGGTGATTGGAATGATGGCTTTGAAGGGGTACAGCGGAATCGCATCGGCGCTGTTGGTCATTTCGCGAATCGCGATGGCGTCGGCGGCATAGGTCCATCCAGCCCAAGTGAGGGCAATCACGCCGGGAATGAAAAACAGGATGTACAGCACAAAGTCCAGCGACGCTTGTGTCCGGGGCTTGGCACTGCCGTAAAAAAAGTCGCCACGCACATGGCCGTCTTGGCTCAGGGTGTAGGCGCCGCACATCATGAAGGCGGTGCCGTAGAGCATGTTGCTGGCTTCAAAAATCCAAGCGGTTGGGGCGTTCAGCGCGTAGCGCTTGAACACCTCTCCCATCACCATCACCATCAGAACAACGATCAGCCACGCAAAGGTTTTGCCAACCCAGGTGCTGATGTTGTCTGCCATGTGGAGCAGTTTCAGTGTGTTCATATCGTTCTTAAAAGTAAAGGGACTGAAGTTCTGCTGTGCACAGAATTCAGTCCCTTGAGTTCACCTCATCAAGCCGTTGGTTTAGGCTTTCTTGGCGCCAAAGAAGTGGTTCACCGCCATGCGACGGTTGATCACGGTGTCTTGCTCCCACTTCACCGCACGTTGTGCGAATGCTTTTTGTGAAGCCACGATTTCTTTGAACAAGGGGTTCTCGGCAGATTTCTTCTCCAAAATTTCAGACCAAATCTTGAGCTGGTCTTGCAAGATGGAGTCGGGTGTCTTGTAGAACTTGACCTTGTCTTTGGTTTGCAACTCCACGTAGTCTTTGGAGTAGCGGTCCACCGCTTTCCAAGACATGTCGGCCGATGCGGCTTCTGTAGCGCCGGCAATCACAGCCTTCAACTTGGCAGGCAGCGCGTCGTACTTGGTCTTGTTGAACATGACTTCAAATGTCTCCGCACTTTGGTGGAAGCTTTGCAGCATGCACTCCTTGGACACATCGGGGAAGCCCAACACGCGGTCAGAAGTGGCGTTGTTGAACTCGGCACCATCCAACAGGCCGCGGTCCATCGCGGGCACGATCTCGCCACCAGGCAAGGCGTTCACAGCAGCACCCATGGCGGTGAACAAGTCAATCGCCAAGCCGTTGGTACGGAACTTCAGGCCTTTGAAGTCAGTAGTCTTGGTGATGGGCTTTTTGAACCAGCCCAGCGGTTGGGTGGACATGGGGCCGTACAAGAATGACTGCACGTTGCCGCCAATCGAGGCGTAGAGCTTTTGCAGCAACTCAGCGCCACCGCCGTATTTGTGCCAAGCCAACACCATGTTGGCATCCATGCCGAAGGCGGGGCCTGAGTTCCACAAGGCCAAGGCGTTTTGCTTGCCATAGTGGTAGCCCAACACGCCGTGGCCGCCGTCCAGCGTGCCTTTGGACACAGCCTCGAGCAAACCAAAGGCGGGCACCACAGAGCCTGCCGGGAGCACTTCGATCTTCAAATCGCCACCCGTCATGTCGTTGACTTTTTTCGCGTAGTCGAGGGCGTACTCATGGAAGATGTCTTTGGCAGGCCAAGTGCTTTGCCAGCGCATGTTGATGGGGCCAGTTTGTGCGGCCACCATGGGGGCGGCGACGACACCAGCGGCAGCGGCTGCGCC
>JBPCSU010000202.1:0-5102 GCA_051006815.1 Limnohabitans sp. | reverse complement strand
TAAAACTGCCGTCAAGCGCGTCCGCAAGGTTGCCGCGCCCGCATCCACTGGCACGGCTGCGGACGGAACAGGAGAATAAGCATGCTGCAACCAGCACGCCGTAAATACCGCAAAGAGCAAAAAGGCCGCAACACCGGCATCGCAACACGTGGTAACACCGTTGCATTCGGTGACTTCGGTCTGAAATCCACCGATCGCGGCCGTCTGACGGCCCGCCAGATCGAGTCCGCACGTCGTGCGATCTCCCGTCACGTCAAACGTGGCGGCCGTATCTGGATTCGTGTGTTCCCTGACAAGCCAATTTCCCAAAAGCCTGCTGAAGTGCGTATGGGTAACGGTAAAGGTAACCCCGAGTACTACGTGGCTGAGATCCAACCCGGCAAGGTCCTCTACGAAATCGTAGGCGTCCCTGAAGAGTTGGCCCGTGAAGCATTCCGTCTGGCCGCTGCAAAGCTGCCCTTGCGCACCACGTTCGTGGCTCGCATGATCGGCCAGTAATCAGGAGAAATAAGAAATGAAAGCTGCTGAACTGCGCCAAAAAGACGTTGCCGGCCTCGAAGCTGAAGTCAAAGAGTTGCAAAAAGCTCACTTTGGCTTGCGCATGCAAAAAGGTACGCAACAACTCAACAACACGGCTCAACTGCGTCTGACACGTCGCAGCATCGCTCGTGCGAAAACCATTCTTGCTGAAAAGCAAGCCGCCAAGTAAGGAGTGAACATGACGGACGCTAAGAAATCCCTCAAACGCACCTTGATTGGCAAGGTGGTTAGCGACAAGCGCGCTAAAACTGTGACTGTGCTCGTGGAGCGTCGTGTGAAGCACGCCCTCTACGGCAAGATCGTGGCCAAGTCTTCGAAGTACCACGCGCACGACGAAACAGGTGCTTACCACCTGGGCGACGTGATCGAGATCACTGAAAGCAAGCCAATTTCGAAAACCAAAAACTGGGTGGTTACCCGTTTGGTCGAGAAAGCTGCAGCGGTTTAAATACCAAAGGGCTTCGGCTCTGCAAGGCTAAAGAAAACGACCCACAATGTGGGTCGTTTTTGTTTGTATCACGTCAATTATTTGGAGATGCCATGATCAAAGTTGGAGACACCCTGCCACACACCACCCTGATGGAATATTCAGAGGTTGAAGGCGAAGGTTGCAGCATTGGCCCGAACGCCGTAGACGTGGCCAAAGCCACGGCGGGCAAAACGATTGCCTTGTTTGCACTGCCAGGGGCTTTCACGCCGACGTGTTCAGCCAAGCATGTGCCAGGCTATGTTGAAAAGTACGAGCAGTTCAAAGCTGCGGGCGTGGACGAAATTTGGTGCGTCAGCGTGAATGACGCCTTTGTGATGGGTGCCTGGGCCCGTGACCAACAGACACAAGGCAAAGTCCGCATGTTGGGCGATGGCAGTGCCGATTTCACCCAAGCCACAGGCTTGACGCTAGACCTGACCGCCCGCGGCATGGGTTTGCGCAGCAACCGCTACTCGATGTTGGTGAAAGACGGCAAAGTGGTGCAGTTAAATCTGGAAGGCCCAGGCAAATTTGAAGTCAGCGATGCCGACACATTGCTGAAGCAAGCCAAGGCTTAAGAGGTCAGCCCAGCTGCACCAAGCGATAAACCCCGTAAGCGCAGCCCAGCAAAACGGCTGCGGCAAACAGGCGTGAGGTGAAGGAGTCGCGTGATGCCGGTGTGCCTTCGGGCACATTTTTGTCGCCCTGCAGCATGGGTGTGATCAGGTCTTCTTTCTTGACGTGTTTGTAGTACAGCACGGTAGACACGTGCAAGCCAATCAACACCAACAGCGCAGCTTTGCCAATGTCGCTGTGGTACGTGGTGGCCCATTCAACCCAGTTGTTGGGAATGAGCGAGGTCCATGGGCCTGCATTGGAAATTTCATCGTCACTCATGAAGCCGCTGAAGACTTGAAGCATCAGTAAGCTCAGCATGGCGAGCACAGACAAAGCGCCCAGAGGGTTGTGCCCAATCGGGGGCGTCGTTTGTTGGGCGCGAAGTGCTTGGAGATACGCACACAGTTTGGCGGGCGTTGGCACAAAGTGGCTGAAGCGTGACCAATGACCGCCCACCCAGCCCCAAACCACGCGAAAGAAGACCAGCGTCAGTACCGTATAGCCCAGCCAAAAATGAATCTTCATGGCGTCACCGCCGACTTCTCCGGTAACCACCAGGCCGATCACCGAAACGACCAGCAGCGCATGAAAGAGGCGGGTGGGGCGATCCCAAATACGCACGCGCGCAAAAGAGAGAGAGTTAGGCATGACAACCGTCCATTCAAAAGACAAACAAAAGCAAAGTCCGTAAACTCGCGTTTCGTGAATTCGTCATTTTCAACCTTAAAGGACACCTCTGTGAAAAAAGCTATTTTGTTTTTGATGGCCGTCAGTGCCAGTGCGATCAGCTTCACGGCTTCTGCGCAGTTTGCTAAACCAGAAGATGCCATCAAGTACCGCAAAGCGGCACTCACTGTCACGGCGGCGCATTTCGGCCGCTTGGGCGCGATGGCGCAAGGCAAGGCGGCGTTTGACGCCAAAGTCGCCGTAGAGAACGCAGAGGTGGTGGCCAATATGGCGAAATTGCCATGGGCCGCATTTGGCGAAGGCACGGATGTTGGCGAAACACGCGCCAAGCCCGAGGTGTGGAAACAAAGCGCCAAATTCAAAGAGGCGGCTGACAAATACCAAGCCGAATCAGTGAAGTTGCTGGCTGCCGCTAAAACAGGCAAAGAAGACGCGTTCAAAACAGCGTTCACGGCTGCCGCCGGGACCTGCAAGTCTTGCCACGACGACTTCAGAAGCAAGTGAAGTCGTCAAGACGCAAGCGGCGCTAAATGATGCGCTGCTTGCGTAACGTGGCCAGTGCGTCCGGGTCGAGCTGAAGCAAATCGCGCAGAACGTCGTCCGTGTGTTGTCCCAAAAGCGGGGGCGGCAAGTCGGTGCGCACGGGCGTGGCACTGAACTTCATGGGGCTGGCCGTCAGTTCCATGGCGCCACGTGCAGGATGCTCCCACGGCGTCACCATGTTGCGCGCGCGAATGTGTGGATCGGCAAATACCTCGGCCAAGTTGTTGATCGCGCCACAGGGCACTTTTTCGACTTCAAGCGCACTGAGCCAGTCGGCCTTGCGTCGAGTTTTCAAGACCTCTTCCAGTATCGGCACCAACACGGCACGGTGCCGAACGCGGTTGGCATTGGTCGCAAAACGTGGATCCGCAGAAAGGTCGGGGCGACCGGCCACCTTGCAAAATTTCACGTATTGCCCGTCGTTGCCGACGGCCAGAATCAAGTGCTCTTTGCTGCCGTCGTCGGCGGGGGCGACTTCAAATACCTGGTAGGGCACGATGTTGGCGTGGGCATTGCCCGCGCGCCCCGGCGCCTTGCCTTCGTATTGGCCTGCCACCAAATAGTTGGCGCCCAAGTTGGCCAACATCGCGACTTGGGTATCGAGCAACGCCATGTCGATGTGTTGCCCTTCGCCGGTTCGCTCCGCGTGGCGCAAGGCGGCCAAAATGGCAACGGAGGCATACATGCCAGTGAAGAGGTCGGCCACGGCCACGCCGACTTTTTGCGGTCCTCCGCCCAAATCATCGCGTTCACCCGTCACGCTCATGAGACCGCCAATGCCTTGGATCGCATAGTCATAGCCAGCCCGATCACGGTAGGGGCCGGTTTGGCCAAATCCGGTCACGCTGCAATAAACCAACTTGGGGTTGAGTTGGGCAAGGGTGGCGTAGTCCAGCCCGTAACGTGCCATGTCGCCCACTTTGAAGTTCTCAATGAACACGTCACAAACTTTCACCAGCTGTCGAATCAGCGCTTGTCCTTCGGCGGTGGCTATGTCGCAGGTGACCGAACGTTTGTTGCGATTGGTCCCCAAGTAATACGCGGCGTCGGTGGTGTCGATGCCCTCTTTGTCTTTCAAAAACGGAGGGCCCCAACCGCGCGTGTCATCGCCTGCACCGGGCCGTTCGATTTTGATCACATCAGCGCCTAAGTCCGCCAAGGTTTGTGTGCACCACGGCCCCGCCAACACGCGTGAGAGGTCGAGGATGCGAATGCCGTCAAGAGAGTTCATGTGCAAATTGTCGGTCAAGTGCCCGAGGTGACTGGACAACAAGGGGACAACCACTGCGCACAGATAATGCAAGACTCAGTCAACGAATTTGTAGCGAAGGGGTTTGCCACCATGAAAGACGAAGTGTTGCCACGCCGCGTGGCGATATGGGTATTTGTGGCGTTTGCCTCCGCCTATTTTTTGTCGGCGTTGCTGCGTGCCATCACGGCCACGTTGTCGCCCACACTCACGCTTGAGTTTGGGTTGCAGGCGCGCGATTTGGGTCTGTTGGCAGGCGGTTACTTTTTTGGTTTCTCGCTCACTCAATTGCCAATGGGCCATTGGTTAGATCAACACGGGCCTAAAAAAGTGGTGCTGAGCTTTTTAGGCGTGGCCGTGTTGGGGTGTTTTGCGTTCGCTTGGGCCTCCGATTTTTCAGGCTTGCTATTGGCGCGTGTGCTGTTTGGCGTGGGCGTGAGCGCATGTTTGATGGCACCCTTGACCGGCTATCGCCGTTGGTTGCCGTTGGCGCAGCAGCAACGTGCCAACGCTTGGATGCTGATGACGGGGGCCTTGGGCATGTTGGCCTCCACCTTGCCCGTTCAGTGGTTGCTGCCGGTGGTGGGCTGGCGCTGGTTGTTTGTGGGGCTGGCCTTGCTCATCGTGTCATCCATGGCACTGATGGCGTGGCAAGTGCCCGCGTGGCGCAACATGATGCCCTCTGCCAGTGAGGGGGAGTCTGCCAAGCCGGTGGGCATCTTGGCCAGTTATGCGAGTGTGTGGGCGCATCCCTACTTTCGTTGTCTGACGCCCATGGGGTTTTTCAATTACGGCGGCTTGATCGCCATGCAGACCTTATGGGCTGGCCCTTGGATGATCAAGGTGGCAGGCTATACCCCGTTGGAGGCCGCCACCGGTTTGTTTTGGGTCAACGTGTGCATGTTGATGACGTTTTGGTTGTGGGGCTGGATCACGCCCGCACTCACGCAGCGCGGTTTGACGGCCAATCGGTTGATGACCTACGGCGTCCCCTTG
>JBPCSU010000201.1:0-3522 GCA_051006815.1 Limnohabitans sp. | reverse complement strand
GGGTGAGGATGATCGTGTCCATCACTTGGCCTTCTTCTTGATGGGTTTGGCGGTCTTGGCGGCGGCTTTGAAGTCGGCGGCTGTGGGTGCGCCTTTGGCACCGGGCTTGCGCATCTTTTCCTTGCTGCCTGCTTCGATCCGCGCACGCTTTGCGTTGATGTTGGCGTAGAGACCGGGCTTCATTTCATGGCCTTCTTGGGTGCTTTGCTTGGATTGCCTGCTGCCTTGGCTGCTTTCTCTGCGGTGCTGAGGGCGATGGCCACAGCTTGCTTCATGGGCTTGCCTGCTTTCTTTTCCATCTTGATGTTCTTGCCGATGGATTTGCTGGAATAACCTTTGGTCAATGGCATGGGGTTCTCCTATTGCAAAAAGGGGGGCCGAAGCCCCCCAGTTTTTTGGCCAGATTACTGGTTGAACAACAAGATGCCGGACATCTCGGGGTTCTTGTTGACCACGCCGAACAGGGTGTCCATGCGGTACTTGATGGTCATGCTGTCGATGTCGTAGAACTTCTGCAACACCAGCTCGATGCCCTGGTCGGTGGTGGCACGCATGACTGCGACGCCAGCATCGGCTGGGACTGCGTAACGACCAGGCAAGATCTCCAACGAATCACGCTGCCAGAACACGTTCACCGAAGCGGCGTTCACGTTCAGGAAGGTGATGGCGGCAGTGTTGGAGGGTGCGGACACTTCCACGTTCTTGTACTGCAACTGGGCGTCGGTGGCAACGCTTTGTGCGCCAATGATCGGGGGAGTGATGGTCATTGTGGTGGCCGAATCAACAGACACGACACGGAAAGTCTTCAACTGACCAGTGCTTTGCTTGGTGATGTGGTGCACAGCGTACACGCCGCCGATTGTGAAGGCATCGCCTGCGGCCACGTTGGTGGTCGAGGTGACGGTCACGGTCTGGAAGCGGTTGTCCACGTTAATCTGGCCGCCCACGGATGTGGAAGTGGCCTGGGGCGTGTAGTTCGCTTGTGTGCCTGCGCCGCTGGTGTCGATGGTGATCGAGCCGCCGCCAGCCGCTGCTGCTTGACGGTTGGCGTAGTCCATTTTGTAGGACTCGAAGCCTGCGACCATGCCGACGTAGCTGCGCTCGTAGGCCTTGTCCGACTTGGCGTTGCCGAAGCTGCGAGCTGTGCCGACCAGGTTGCCAGCCAAGCCGTTGTAGTCGCGGCTGGACAGGGCCAAGAAGCGGTCGTAGTCAGGGACGCCCTGCTCGTTCATGATGGCGTCGCACAAGGCCACGTCGTCATAGTCACCGGCAGCGGCTGCGATTGGAACAACCAACGAGCCCAAGGTGGCGGCAGAGTTCATGATGGCGACGTTGATGTCGCTGGCCAGCTTTTGCTTGGCGGACTCACCCAGGCGGCCTTCTTGCAAAGCGTCGCGCAGGTCGAGGGAGGTCATTTCCCAAGGCACGGTCTTGCTGAAGCCCAGAGTGGCGGGGACGGCCAACTGTGTCATGCCCTGATAGCCAGGGATCGCAGTACCTGGGGTGCTGCTGATCGACTGAGCGATGTAGGGCTGGGGACGCCAGATGGTGTTGTTGGCGCGTTCCATCATTGTCTGATCTGTGTTGTAGATGTTGACGTGACGGGACAGAACCAGCGCGTCTTGGAAGCCTTCGAGGAGGTCTTCAAAGGCAACGCGCTCTTCTTTTGAGAAACTATTGGACATGGTAAATCCTTAAAAAATCATTTGGAGGATGCTGCACGCTTTTGCGCCTTGTACTGCAAGACTTTCGTCATGTTGCCAGTACGGGCAGCTTCTTCGCGCAGCCGTTCGAGGGTTGAGTCCACCGCCCCAGAGACGCGGCCAGTTCCTGACACGATTCTTTCGGGCGGTGGGGCTGCCTTGCGGTTGGTAACTTTCAAATCTTTCTCCAGTTTCGCTACCGCAAAGGCAAACTTTACGGGGTCTTTGATGGCTGCCAGCTCTTGCGCCTTCTTGGGGTTTTTACCGAGTGCGTAGACGACGAGGGCGGGGTTGTCCGCGCCTTGCAGCATGACGCCTTGCTGGGTGACGTTGAACAACTCCTGGGCCACGGCCTCGGCGTCGTCAAAGTCTTTGACTCGCAGCTCGGCTTTCGCCTTGCCGTAGCCATCCAGTTTGGCTTGCCAGGCTTTTTGCTGATTCATAACTTCAGCTTCTTGCCTGGCATTGGCTTCGTCGGCTTGTCGCTTGCGCTCAAACCAAGTGGCCAATGCTTCCTCGAACTTGTCGGCGTCGTAGTCGTGGTCTTCAAGTTTTGGCTTTGGCCCCAGCGTGACCGGCTTGGTCTCGGTCTGTGCGGTGGTTTGCAGCTTGGTTTGAAGTTCGCGGTTTTGGCGCTGGAGTTCTCGGTTCGTCTTTCGCAGCTCGCGCACCCATTCGGGGGCATGGGCTGGCTCGTCGTGAGGTGGCGCTTCCTCTCCAATGGAGACAACTACCTCGTCGGACTCGCCTTCGTCGGCTGGGGTATCGGCTTCCTGATCGCCTTCGGCTTGCGCCTCGGTGCTTTCGGTGGCCTCGTCCTCAATGACTGCGGTGTCGTCGTCGGTGGTGGCGTCTTCCTGTTCTGCCTTGGTGTTCATCGTTGACCCTGTGAAAACTCACCCAATTGAAACGGCTGGGCGGATGACCGTATGTGTGCAATTGTCACTCAATTGTGGGCTGATTGACAACTGGCTGTGTTTGTTGCTGGACCATGCTGCCGATTTGCTGGGCCATGTTCAGCGCATGGTCTTGGGATTCCATGTCGATGTCGCTGAGGGTTTGGACTGTTTTGGCCCTGCTGAGTTCTGCGTCGGCCACGGTCTTGACGGTGTTGGCACGGGCCTGGGCTGCTTTGGCTGAGGCTTCCTCGGCTGCGGCTTGCAGGTAAAGGGCGTTCGGGTCTTGCGGCTGGCCTTGCATCTCGGCCATGAGGTCTTGGGCTTCTTGCTCGGTTGGCTTGACCACGCCCATGCGCAGGAGTTTCTTGCGTGCGTGAGCGTTGAGTTCTGACAACCCTTCTCCCTCCATGTTCATCATGGCCGCAGCGGTCAAGACCTGGGCCGTCTCTGGGTCGGTTGTCATTTGCAGCAGGCCGGTTATGGCTCGAACGGTTGCTTCACGTCGGCTGGTGCTGGATGGACCAACCTCGGCTACGACGTCGAAGGTGGCAGAGCTGAGGTCGTTTTCGAGCACGACAGCGCCGGTCTCTTGGTCGATGGTGGGTTTCATCAACTCGACCATTCCGGCCTCGCCCGTGGGGGCGATGGTCTTCATCTTGCGCTTTTCCTCGGTGTAGATGTCTTTGGCCATGGAGAGCCAGATCTCGCCGCAGCGCTTCATGCCCTTGGCGAAGTTGCTCATGTAAATGAAGGCCTGCATGTCGACGCGGGTCTGGATCATCTCCACCGCTTTGCCTGACATCCCGCTGACCATTTTGTCTGCGCCTTGGGGGTTGCCCAAGATGTCCTGCATGTCGGTTTCGGTGATCTGCAAGAGCGCGGCCATGGCCGGGGGGATGTTGGGGGCGCGGGTGTAGGCG
>JBPCSU010000200.1:0-2881 GCA_051006815.1 Limnohabitans sp. | reverse complement strand
TATGGTTGCGATGAAGTCTGCGACCGACAACGCTGGGAACGTGATCAACGAACTCAAACTGGTTTACAACAAGACGCGTCAAGCGGCGATTACGAAAGAACTTTCGGAAATCGTTGCCGGTGCGGCTGCTGTCTGATTTTAATTTTTGGAGCAAAAAATGGCTCATGCCCAAGGCAAGATTGTTCAATGTATTGGCGCCGTGGTGGACGTCGAGTTCCCACGCGACCAAATGCCCAAGGTCTACGACGCGCTCAAGCTCGAAGGCACTTCACTGACTCTGGAAGTTCAGCAGCAGCTGGGTGACGGCATCGTCCGTACCATCGCGCTGGGAACCTCTGACGGTTTGCGTCGCGGTTTGATGGTCACCAACACAGGTGCTGCGATCACTGTTCCAGTGGGCAAAGCCACACTGGGTCGCATCATGGACGTGTTGGGTAACCCCATCGACGAACGTGGTCCTGTCGATCAAGGTCAGACCGCTTCTATTCACCGCAAAGCGCCCGCCTATGACGAACTCAGCCCCTCGCAAGAGTTGCTCGAGACCGGCATCAAGGTGATTGACTTGGTGTGTCCTTTCGCCAAAGGCGGTAAGGTCGGCTTGTTCGGTGGTGCCGGTGTGGGCAAGACTGTGAACATGATGGAACTCATCAACAACATCGCCAAGGCGCACAGCGGCTTGTCCGTGTTTGCTGGTGTGGGTGAGCGTACCCGTGAAGGTAACGACTTCTATCACGAGATGGCTGACTCTGGTGTTGTGAACTTGGAAAACTTGGGCGAGTCCAAAGTGGCCATGGTTTACGGTCAGATGAACGAGCCTCCAGGCAACCGTTTGCGCGTCGCCTTGACAGGTTTGACCATCGCTGAATCATTCCGTGACGAAGGTAAAGACGTGTTGTTCTTCGTGGACAACATCTATCGCTACACCTTGGCCGGTACGGAAGTGTCCGCTTTGTTGGGTCGTATGCCTTCTGCTGTGGGTTACCAACCTACCTTGGCCGAAGAAATGGGCCGTTTGCAAGAGCGTATTACATCGACCAAAGTCGGTTCGATCACTTCCATCCAAGCCGTTTACGTGCCTGCCGATGACTTGACCGATCCCTCTCCAGCAACCACGTTTGCTCACTTGGACTCCACCGTTGTGTTGAGCCGTGACATCGCTTCTTTGGGTATCTACCCCGCTGTGGACCCATTGGACTCAACCAGCCGTCAGTTGGACCCCTTGGTTGTGGGCGAAGAGCACTACTCCACAGCACGCGCTGTGCAAGGTACGCTGCAACGCTACAAAGAATTGCGTGACATCATCGCGATTTTGGGCATGGACGAATTGGCTCCTGAAGACAAGTTGGCTGTGGCCCGCGCTCGTAAGATCCAACGTTTCTTGTCACAACCTTTCCACGTGGCTGAAGTGTTCACTGGCTCGCCCGGTAAATACGTGACCTTGGCTGAAACCATCCGTGGTTTCAAGATGATCACCAACGGCGAATGCGACCACTTGCCCGAGCAAGCTTTCTACATGGTCGGTACCATCGACGAAGCGTTCGAAAAAGCTAAAAAGATCTGAGAGATCCTATGAGTACCATCCACGTAGATGTCGTCAGCGCAGAAGAGTCCATCTTCTCCGGCGAAGCCACTTTTGTGGCTTTGCCAGGCGAGGCGGGCGAGCTCGGTATTTATCCGCGCCACACGCCGCTGATTTCACGCATCCGTCCAGGTTCGGTGCGCATTCACACGGCTGATGGTGGCGAAGAGTTTGTGTTCGTGGCAGGTGGCATTCTTGAAGTGCAACCTGATTGCGTCACCGTCATGTCGGACACCGCGGTTCGCGGCAAAGACATGGACGAAGAAAAAGCCAATGCGGCCAAACTCGCAGCGGAAGAAGCCGTCAAGAACGCCAAAACAGACGTCGATTTGGCCCGTGCTCGCTCAGAGCTCACCATTTTGGCGGCTGAATTGTCGGCCTTGCGTCGTTACCGTGCACACAAATAAGTGTCTGCCTGCGTAGCATCAAAAGCCCCTGTCGAACAGACCGGGGCTTTTTTTGTGACAATTTAGCCCATGCCAAAAGCCAAACTCAGAGCCGCTACCGTAGGCGGCACCGCGGACGCCATTGAAGCGCAGTTCTACGAAGCACTGCAAACAGGTGACCTTGAAAAACTGATGGCCTGTTGGGCCGACGAAGATGACATTGTGTGTGTCCATCCCGGTGGGCCGCGCCTCATTGGCAACGCCAGCATTCGTGCCGCATTTGAAGCCTTGTTTGCGCACGGAACAATCGCCATTCAACCTGTGCAAGTGTGCAAAGTCGAGTCCTTGACCAGCGCCATGCACAACGTGATTGAACGCGTTGCTCTGTTGGCCACAGACGATGGTGCGCAAGAAGCGGTGGTCGTGGCCACCAATGTGTACCAACGCACGGCGCAGGGGTGGCGCATGGTGGCACACCATGCCAGTCCTGGTACGGCGGCAGTGGGTGCGGCCGAAACACACAGCGCTGGTTCACAGGTTTTGCATTGATTTGGGATTACCACGCGCCTTGGTGGCTACCGGGCGGAAATCTGCAAACCATTTACGCGGCCAAGGTGGCCAAACGACATGTGGGGCCCAAAGCGCAATGGCATCGTGCGCGTTGGCAAACACCCGATGCGGACTTTATTGATGTGGATTGGCGTGTTGAAAACACAGCGCGCCCCGAGGCGCCTCTGCTGGTTCTCTTTCATGGTCTGGAAGGCTCTTCTCAAAGCCACTATGCGGCTGCATTTGCGGCTGAGACGCGTCGGCGTGGGTGGCGCATGGCGGTGCCGCATTTTCGTGGTTGCAGTGGGGAAATCAATTTAGCCCCCAGGGCCTATCACTCGGGCGATTACCAAGACATTGGTTGGAT
>JBPCSU010000199.1:0-16228 GCA_051006815.1 Limnohabitans sp. | reverse complement strand
TTCATGTTGACGCTGAAGCTCAAGGCCACCACGTCTGCGCTGTGCGCAATCGCGGCTTGGGCAATTTCGCGCAATGGCGTTTGTGTGCCCAAGGACACGCAACGACACCCTTGCACCGTCAACAAAACCTCCACCATGAGCAAACCGAGCCCGTGTTCTTCCTGTGGGAAAGTGGTGAGCAGCACGCGTGGCCCTTGGGTTTCTGACGGACGCGCAATGCTCGATATGGCTTGGCGCAACACACGGGAAACGCATTCGGTATAGAGATGTTCTTCGTGCACAGCCAAATCGCCGCGTGCCCAGGTTTCCCCAACAAGGTGTGTCAGGGGCGCCACCAGGTCCACCACAAAGCGTTGCACGCCCTCTTGCATCAGGCTTTTGTGCAACTCGCGTCGCAAACCTTCTTCGTCCTGCATCTGAATGAGGGCGATGAACGCCGCCAAGTCTTCGCGCGCCTGGTGCGGTTGAGCGTCTTGCTTGGCGCGAATGTTGGCTTGGCCACGGCTCAGGTGCTGCAACACCTCCATGGACTGCGCCACGATGCGCCCAGGGCGGTGCCCTTGGTCCATTAAACGCTTGATGACACGCAGCTTTTCCACTTGCGACATGGGGTAGATACGCTCGCCATGGACATCCCGCTCCGGCACAGGAAAACCATAGCGACGCTCCCAGACCCGCAACGTGTCTTTGCCAATACCGGTATCGCGTTCGACCGCTGCAATCGACAACATGACCTGTGAATGTTCATCACGTGAGTTCATAAATGGGATTCACCAGTTGGATGTGAGGGTTTATATTTGTCCTGGACAAAACCAAAATCGTACGCGATGATTGTCCAGGAAGAAAGGGCTGCTTTGCTATGTTTAGACTTATTTTTTTGATATGTGGGCTCTTGACACTGATCGCCCCAGCGCATAGCGCCACAGAAACCAGCTGTCCACGCGTGCTTCAACACACGGTCTTGCGCCTGCAAGATGAAAAGCCCCAGGCGCTGTGTCAGTACGCGGGGCAGGTCGTCGTCGTGGTGAACACCGCCAGTTTTTGCGGCTTCACCCCTCAATACAAGGGCTTGGAAGCCTTGTACGCCAAATACAAAGACCGTGGCTTGGTGGTGTTGGGCTTCCCCAGCAATGACTTTTCGCAAGAGCCCGAGAGCAACGCCAAGATTGCCGATTTTTGCGAGAACTCCTTTGGCGTCAAGTTCCCCATGTTTGTGAAAACCACCGTGCGGGGTGCCGATGCCATCCCGCTGTTCAAACAATTGGCTGAACTCACCCACACCACGCCGAAGTGGAACTTTTACAAATACGTGATCAGCCGTGATGGCCAACAGATCAAAAGCTTCAGCAGCATGACAGGGCCGCAGGACAAAAGCTTTGTGCAAGAGATTGAAAAGCAATTGGCAGCGAAAGGCACAACCCCATGAGTCGCATTGCCATCGTGGGTTCGGGCATTTCGGGCTTGTCGGCCGCACATCACTTGCGCGGCCATGCCGACATCACGCTGTTTGAAGCGGGCGATTATTTTGGCGGTCACACCCACACCGTGGATGTGACCTTGCCCTCCGCCACCGGCATACAAACGCACGGCGTAGACACCGGGTTTTTGGTCTACAACGAGCGCACCTACCCCGGCCTAATCGGCTTGTTTCAAGAGCTGCAGGTGGCCACCGTCAAATCCGACATGTCGTTTTCGGTGCAAGTACCGCAGACACAAGGCCGCGCGACCTTGGAATGGAATGGGGCCAACTTGAACACCGTGTTTGCACAACGCAGCAACCTGTTCAAGCCCAGCTTCTTGCGCATGCTGCGCGATGTGATGCGCTTCAACGCCTTAGCCACCGCCTTGGCCGAGCGCAACCAAGACCATGAGTTGGCGCAACCGCTGTCTGCGTTCTTAGCCGAACACCATTTCAGCCACGCGTTTCGTGATTGGTATTTGTTGCCCATGTTGGGCTGCATTTGGAGCTGCCCCACCGATCAGATGTTGCAGTTTCCCGTGGCCACCATGATTCGGTTTTGCCACAACCATGGACTGATTCAAGTCAACCACCGACCCCAGTGGTACACCGTCGCAGGTGGCGCCCGCCACTATGTGGAAAAAATTGTGGCGACCATTCCAGACGCACGTTTGAACACCCCCGTGCTGCGCATTGACCGCCATGCCGAGGGCGTGACGCTGCACACTCAGGCGGGTGCTGAGCTATTCGATCATGTCATCTTGGCCACGCACGCGGACCAATCGCTGGCCATGCTCAGCGCGCCCACGGCTGACGAGCAAGCCACGCTCGGCACGATTCGCTACCACCCCAATCGCGCCGTGTTACACACCGACACGCGTGTCATGCCGACAAAGAAATTGGCATGGGCCGCCTGGAACTACGAGCGCGCGGCGAGCGACAACACCGAATCCACCCGCGTCTGCTTGCACTACTGGTTGAACTTATTGCAACCGCTGCCATTCACGCAAGATGTGATCGTGTCACTCAACCCCGTGCGCGACATCGACCCCACGCACATCTTGGGCGAATACGACTACGCACACCCTGTGTTTGATTTGCCGGCCATTGAGGCACAAGCCCATATGCCCAAGTTGCAAGGACAGCAACGCACCTGGTTCGCAGGCGCGTGGATGGGCTATGGGTTTCACGAGGATGGTTTCAAAGCCGGTCGCGCTGCGGCACACGCATGGTTGGCAACGCACCCATGACGCACCGACACGCCTCGCACACACCGCCCTCACACGCCTTGATCGGGTTTGGTCAAGTGCGCCACACCCGCTTGCGCCCCAAGCACCACGCGTTTGTGTACGGCACGTTTTTTCTGATGCTGCCCATGCGCACCTTGCAGGCCGAAGGCTCGCCCGTCTTGCCCCTCAACCGTCGTGGCGCCATCAGCTTTCACGATGTCGACCATGGCGATGGACGCAGCGCAGAAGAGGGCGGCGCCCTCGCCTGGTTGGATGCCCTGCTGCAGCAAGAAGGCATCACCGACGCCACGGGTGAGGTTTGGTTGCATTGCTACCCACGCGTATTGGGGTACACCTTCAAACCGGTGAGCTTTTGGTATTGCCATGCAACCGATGGCAGCTTGCGCGCCATCGTGGTCGAAGTGAACAACACCTTTGGTGAGCGCCATTGCTATTTGCTCGATCGTCCCCGCTATGGCATAGAGCAAGAGGCCACCAAGGTGTTCCATGTGTCGCCGTTTTGCGAGGTCCGAGGTCGCTACCGCTTTCGTTTTTTGCGCACGGACGCGCACACCGTCGCACGTGTGGACCACGACGATGCCGAAGGCCCCTTGATTGAAACCAGCGTCAGTGGCGCGCTCGAACCCATCACGGCAGAAGCACTCCGCCGCGCGTTATGGGCCTACCCCTTGATGACCTTGATGGTGGTCGCGCGCATTCACTGGCAAGCGCTGAAGCTGTGGCTCAAGCACGTGCCGTTTTTTACCAAACCCACACCTCCCACCGACTTCGTGACCCGCTAATTTGGAAAGGCCGCTCGCCATGAACACCTCCACGTTGACCAACACCCCCCTGTCAGACGCACAGAGCACATCGATGCCAGCTGCCGCGCGCCGCGTGGTGAAACTTTTGCAGCGCTTGCAGCACGGCACCTTGCATGTGCAATGGCCCGATGGACGAACTGAACAATTCGGCCATGCAGCCGACACGCACTTGAATGTGACCTTGCATTTGCACAACTGGTCACCGCTGACTCAGGCCCTCAAATCGGGTGACATTGGTTTTGCCGAAAGCTACATCGCAGGAGACTGGACCACCAGCAACTTGGCCGACCTGTTGCAGCTGCTAATCGCCAATCGTCGTGACATGGAAGAGGTGATTTACGGCCATTGGTTGGGTCGCTTGTTTTACCGCGTGCGGCACTTGCTCCACCGCAACACCCGCAGCAACAGCAAAAAAAATATCCACGCCCATTACGACTTGGGCAACGCGTTTTACACGCTGTGGTTAGACCCGACCATGAACTACTCGTCGGCCTGGTTTGGCGACGATCGCAGCCAACCCATGGCCACGGCACAAACGGCCAAGGTACGACGTGCCTTGCAAATGGTGGAGGCCAAAGCTGGCGACCGCATCATGGAAATTGGTTGCGGCTGGGGAGCGTTGGCCGAACTTGGTGGCAAAGAATTTGGCGCCCACATGAGTGGCGTCACGCTCAGCCACGAGCAGCTGAGCTATGCCCAGCAACGCATGCAACAACAAGGGTTGAACACCACCAGCAACCTGCGCCTACAGGACTACCGCGACATTGACGACGGCCCCTACGACGCCATTTGCTCCATTGAAATGATCGAGGCCGTCGGCCAAGAATATTGGAGCACCTACTTTGACACGGTGGCGCGCCTGTTGAAATCTGGTGGCAAGGCGTGCATTCAAAGCATCGTCATTGATGACGCGTTGTTTGAGCGCTATGTCAAAAGCACCGACTTCATTCAACAGTACATCTTCCCCGGTGGCTGTTTGCCTTGCCCGCGTGAGTTCCGCGCGCAGGCCAACCGCGCAGGCTTGCAAGTGGTCGATGAAATGACCTTTGGCTTGGACTACGCCGAAACCTTGCGCCGTTGGCGTCACCAATTTTTGGCGGAGAAAACACAGGTGCTGCAGCTCGGCTTTGACGAACGCTTTGTGCGCATTTGGGAGTTCTATTTGGCCTACTGCGAAGCCGCGTTTGAGCAGCACAACATCGACGTGGTGCAGTACACCTTGGTCAAACCTTAAAGCACCATGGGCTTGTTCTTGAAACCTCTCAACCCGCCCATCACTGATTGGCATGGGCGCAGTGTGTGGTTGATCGGTGCGTCCAGTGGCATTGGACTCGCCACCGCGCATGCGTTGCACGAAGCCGGCGCGCGCGTGGTGGTTTCAGCGCGACAAGCGCCACTGTTGCAGCAGTTTGTGGATACCCATCCAGGCGCTCAGGCGGTGGTGTTGGATGTGGTCGACGCCACGGCCATGACCCACGCCGCTACGCACGTGCGTGCCGAACAAGGGCTCGATGTGGTGATGTATTGCGCAGGCTACTACCAAGCCCAACGCGCCACGCAGTTTGACTTGCTGTCGATGCTGCGTCACCAAGAAGTGAATTACGTCGGCGCGCTGCACATGCTCGATGCGGTGTTGCCCACCTTGTTGGCGCAAGGCCATGGCCACTTGAGTTTGGTGGCCAGTGTGGCGGGCTTTCGTGGCTTGCCACACAGCTTGGCCTACGGCCCCACCAAGGCCGCACTCATCAACTTGGCAGAAACCTTGTATTACGACTTGTCACCGCAGGGCATTGGCGTGAGCCTGATCAACCCTGGGTTTGTGGACACGCCCTTGGTGGCCGCCAACGAATTTCCCATGCCTGCTTTGATTCGCCCAGACGATGCTGCAAAAGCCATCGTGCGCGGCTGGGCGCGCGGCGAGTTTCAAATGCACTTTCCCAAGCGGTTCACCGCCTGGTTGCAACTGCTGCGCGTGTTGCCCTACCGCGCGTACTTTGCGGTCCTACGCCGTGTCACCGGTCTCTGACCTGCTACTGTCGACGCCCACACACCATGTCAATTGCCCACTCCCCCGCGCCATGCACCACACCCGAAGCCGCACTGGCAAGCGTGGTGCAGTTCTTCGAGCATTTGCAACCCACCGATGTGTCACGCTTAGCTGACTTGTACACCGCCGATGCGCAATTCAAAGACCCATTCAACGAGGTGCAAGGCGTGCCGGCCATTGCACGCATCTTTGCGCACATGTTTGAAAGCTTAGAAGCGCCCCGCTTCGTCATCACGCAACAGGTGCAACAAGGGGCGCAGTGTTTTGTGACGTGGGATTTCATCTTCACCTTGCGCAGTGCCAAGGCAGATGAGTCCCTCATCATTCGTGGTGCCAGCCATTTGGTGCTGCGTGAAGAGGCGGGCCAATGGCGCGTCGCCGTGCATCGCGACTACTGGGATGCGGCGGAAGAGTTGTATGAAAAGCTGCCCGTGCTGGGCAGCTTGATGCGATGGCTCAAACGCCGCGTGAACGCATAAACCGCGTTAGGCGGGCGCTGTGTCTTTGAAGCTTTGGCGTTGCGCCAAACGCTCGTACAGCGCGCCCAAGTTGGGGTGCGCACCGCGCCAGTCGATGGTGGGGAAACGGAAATCCAAATAACCCAGGGCAGCGCCCACGGCGATGTCTGCCAAGCTCAAATGGATGCCCACGCAGTGGCTGCGCTCGGCCAACGCACGGTCCATGGCGCTCAAGCTGTCGTTGATTTTTTTCATTTGGCGGTCAATCCACGCCGGGCTGCGTTCGCTGTCTTTGCGACCCGGCCATGTGGCTTCTAAGCGCGCCAGGATGGCAGCGTCTAACAAGCCATCCGCCAACGCTTCCCAAGTTTTGACCTCGGCACGCTCACGCCCGCTGCCGGGAATGAGTTTGCCCACAGGCGAGAGGGTGTCCACATATTCCACGATCACGCGCGAATCAAACAAGGCTTCGCCGCCTTCCATGATGAGGCAAGGCACTTTGCCCAAGGGATTCGACGCCGCAATGGTGGTGTCGGCGGCCCACACGTCCTCCGTCACAAACTGGTAGTCCAGCTTTTTTTCGGCCATGACGATGCGCACTTTGCGCACATAGGGACTGGTGATCGCACCAATGAGTTTCATACGTTGTTCACAAATCAATCGGGCCCCTATCTTATCCAAGCTGCGTATACATGTGCCTAGACACGTGCACCTAAAATTCAAGGATGAGCACAACCACCCCCACCTCCTCCAACGTTTCCCCTGTCACCGCTTTGTCGCCGCTGGATGGCCGCTACGCCAGCAAAGTCGCCGCTTTACGCCCTCTGATGAGCGAGCAAGGCTATATGCACCGCCGCGTGCAAGTGGAAATCGCGTGGTTCATCGCCTTGAGCGACGCGGGGTTTGCTGAATTCAAACCGTTGAGCGCTGCGTCGCGCACCTATTTGATCAGTTTGGTCAGCGACTTCAGCACCGACGATGCACTGGCCATCAAAGACGAAGAGAAGGTCACCAACCACGACGTGAAGGCGGTGGAGTACTGGATCAAAAAGAAATTCAAAGGCCACGCCGAGCTCGAAGCTGCCGCCGAATTTGTGCACTTCGCATGCACCAGCGAAGACATCAACAACACCAGCCACGCCTTGCAATTGCAAGCCGGCCGTGACGAAGTGATCTTGCCGGGTTTGGATGGTTTGATCGCCAAGCTGCGCGAGATGGCGCACGACTACGCCGACGTGCCCATGCTCAGCCGCACCCACGGCCAAACCGCCAGCCCCACCACCGTGGGCAAAGAAGTGGCCAACGTGGTGATGCGTTTGAAGCAAGTACGCGAGCGCATTGCCAGCGTGCGCATCATGGCCAAGATGAACGGCGCTGTGGGCAACTACAACGCCCACCTCAGCGCGTGGCCCGACTTTGATTGGGAAGCCTTCAGCCGCAAAGTGGTTGAAACCCCGGCGCCGTTGGGCTTGGGTCTGACCTTCCAGCCCTACAGCATTCAAATCGAGCACCATGACTACATGGCTGAGTTGTTTGATGCCGTGGCCCGCGCCAACACCATTCTGATCGACTGGTCACGCGACGTGTGGGGCTATGTGTCCTTGGGCTATTTCAAGCAACGCTTGAAAGCGGGTGAGATTGGTTCATCGACCATGCCGCACAAAGTCAACCCCATCGACTTTGAAAATGCCGAAGGCAACTTAGGTTTGGCCAACGCCGTGCTGAAACACCTGAGCGAAAAGCTGCCCGTCAGCCGCTGGCAACGTGACCTGACCGACTCCACCGTGTTGCGCAACATGTGTGTGGCGCTGGGCTACGCGGCCTTGGCATATCAATCGCTCAGCGTGGGTTTGAACAAGCTCGAACTCAACCGCGAAGCGTTGGATGCCGACCTTGACGCTGCATGGGAAGTCTTGGCCGAGCCCATCCAAACCGTGATGCGTCGCTACGGGGTGCAAGGCGCTTACGAGCAGCTGAAAGAAGTCACGCGCGGGAAAACCGTCACCGCCGAAGCCCTGCATGGTTTGATTGCCTCGTTGCAGATTCCACAAGCCGACAAAGACCGCTTGCTGGCCATGACACCTGGCAGCTACGTGGGCAAAGCAGCCGAACTCGCGCGTCGCGTGTAAGACGCGTCGATTCGGCAGCAACTTCATGGCGATCAAATCCACCATCTTCAAAGCGAACGTTCAGATCGCTGACATTGACCACGGCTACTACGCCGACCACGCGCTGACCTTGGCGCGCCACCCCAGCGAGACAGACGAACGCATGATGGTGCGCTTGGTCGCGCTGTCGCTACAAGCCCACCAGTTGCAAGACCTGTGCGGCGGGGACGGCGTGTTGGGTTTTGGTGCGGGCTTGTCGGACCCCGATGAACCGGACGTGATGTTGACCGACTTCACCGGCCGCAAGCGCCTGTGGATTGAGGTGGGACAACCCGAAGAAAAACCCTTGCTCAAAGCCTGCAGCAAAGCCGACCAAGTGGTGTTGTATGTGTTCTCTAGCGCGGGCGATGTCTGGTGGAAGAACATGCAAAACAAACTCATCAAACCCACCACCTTGCAAATTTGGCGCATCCCCAGCAGCGCCTCGCAAGACTTGGCCAAACTGGCTGAGCGCAGCATGCAGTTGCAAGCGACGATTCAAGAAGGGGTGGTGATGATGAGCAACGGCAACACCACCGTTGACATCGAGTGCGAGCGCTGGAAGTAAGGCTTAGTCGCCCTCGACCTGCGCGGCTCCCACATCGACGGAAGCACTCGCCAACGCACGTTCGGCGTATTTGTTGAAACGCCAAGACGTCCCAATCATGGTGATGCGCCGCCAAGTGCTGCGTTTCTCGGCCGGGCTCATCTCGGGCCAATACTGCACCTCGGCAAAGCTGCGGCCACAGCCCTTGCACTCTTCATCACCCTGGCTGGTGGAACAAATGGCAATGCACGGTGCATCGGGCGTGGTGCGGTACCAGGCCAACCACGCGTCATAGGCTTTGGGAGGAAAGCCTTTTTCTGCCGCTTCTTCGTGGTGGTAGTAAATCATCAGCGCATAGACCTCAGCCAACGCCCGAATTTCGGGCGCCAGCGTGACGCCATCGGGTGAGGGCTTTTGTTCGCGCCAGTAGTTGATGGCCGCCTCAATGTCGGTGATGTGAATGCCAGCCATCGCGTTAGAGTTTGCTACCTAAAAAGCAGGGTGAAAGTCGGGGTGTGGATCATAGCGGGAATGCTATGCTGACCGCGCAATGAAACTACTTTTGACTTGGGTACTCCACGCCACCGCCTTGATGGCTTTGGCACATCTCTACAACGGCGTCGAAGTGACAAGCTTCGGGTCCGCCATGATGGCCGCTTTGGTCATCGGCATCTTCAACCTCATCGTGCGTCCAGCACTGGTCGTTTTGACCTTGCCTGTGACGTTTTTCACGTTGGGCTTGTTTTTGTTTGTCATCAACGCCTTCATGTTCTGGGCGGCGGCAGGCTTGCTGGATGGCTTTTGGGTTCGCGGCTTTGGCTCAGCCTTGCTGGGCTCGTTGCTGTATTCCGCGTTTGGCGTGGTGATTGACTCAGCGCTCGAGCGCTTGTTCCCGCCGCAAATTCTCTAAGGTGCGCAGCCGGGCATCGATGATCGATGCCTCGACATGACCCGCGGGGTTCAGTTTGCCCTCTGCCGCCAGTTGGTGCGCCAGCAACTGGGCCGCCTTGAAACGGTCGACCGCGGCTGAATAGTCCAACTCCACAGCGCGTGCTTCGGCCTGGGCACGAATCGCACGCAACGCATCCCCTTGCGCTTCGTAGGCAGAGGCCAACAGCAACCACGCCGACGCATCGCGCGAATGTTGACTTAACCACAACGACAGTTCACTCGCCGCCGTCTTGGCTTGTGCTGGCTTCTGGGTGGCCACGCGGCCTTGACCCAGCAGCATGCGGGTTGCGCGGTCGTTGCTGGCCAAGACTGTGGCCTTGGGTTCGAGCAACGCCACCGCCTGCGCCGCGTCACCCGCCGCCAGAGCCAATTCGGCAGAGAGGAGCCGAACCACGCGCAAGGCACTCGCATCGAGTCCGCCCAAGGCTTGCAGGCGTTGCACCTGTTGGCGCGCGGCCGCAAAGTTGCGCTGCTTCATCTCGGCCATGGCCGCACCGTACAACACCCCGGCGTGGCGCGGCGTGGGTGCCGTGGTCAAGGGAGCGGCACTGGCTTGCTCCGTCAGTGCACGCAAGCCATCAACACCCGGATTCGTCAACACGTAGGCGCGGGCCGACATCATCGCGTGTGTGGTGGTGGTCACGGCCGTGACCTTGTTCGGCAAGAGTTGTTGACGCGCTTGCGCATCTGCAATTCGTTCTGTCGTCATCGGGTGACTGCGCAGGTAGGGGAACGAGCCGTTGTCATTCAAGCGTGCCGCTTGTTGCAGCTTCTCAAACATGGTGACAAAGCCTTGCGCTTCATAGCCGGCATCGGTCATCACGCCGTAGCCCACACGGTCCGCCTCGCGTTCCATGTCGCGTGAAAAGTTCAGCTGGCTTTGCATCGCCGCCGCTTGCCCACCCACCATCACCGCATTGGCAGCGCTGATGCTACTGGGATTGGCGGTGCGGCTGGCCGCCAGCATGCCCAAAATCATCGCCCCGATCACCACGGGCCCTTGGCGACCCTGTTGCGAGATCATGCGTGCAATGTGGCGTTGCGTCACGTGGCTGAGTTCATGCGCCAGCACCGAGGCCAACTCGTCCGCGCTACCCACCGCCGCAATCAGCCCCAAGTGCACGCCGAGGTAACCGCCGGGCAAAGCAAAGGCGTTGATACTGCGGTCGCGTATCAGCGCCACCTCCCATGCAAACTGCTGCTCTAACTCGGCCGTCAATTCCCCGCGTTGTCGCGCCGAGGCCAACAGGGTTTGCCAAATGCCTTGTAGGTAGTCACCCAACACGGGGTCATCTAGGTAATCGGGATCGCGGTAAATCTCGCGGGCAATGCTTTCACCCAAACGACGCTCCACACCCAAGGGCACCTCGGCGCCATCCCCCAAATTGGGCAAACGTTGAACCGAAGTTTGCGCATACAGCGAGGTGCCGGGCAGCAACAAACTTGCGCACAACCCCATCACGCCAAATTGATGGCGCCAGCGGGGAGGTGTGCGTGAAAAAAGCATAGGTCAACGGCCCGTATGATGCGACTTTTGATGTTAACCCGTTGTCCGTTTCAACATGTCCACACTCACTCACTTTGATGCCCAAGGCCAAGCCCACATGGTGGATGTGGCAAACAAAGCACACACCAAACGCATTGGCGTCGCCACTGGCCGCATTGCCATGTTGCCCAGCACCTTGACGTTGATTCAAAGCGGCACCGCCAAGAAAGGCGATGTCTTGGGAATTGCACGCATTGCAGGAATTCAAGCCGCGAAAAAAACCAGTGATTTGATTCCGCTGTGCCACCCCCTCGCATTAACGCGCGTGGCAGTTGAGTTTGCGATTGACCCCAACACACACAGCGTGCAATGCACGGCCACCGTTGAAACCGTTGGACAAACCGGTGTAGAGATGGAAGCACTCACCGCTGTGCAAGTGGCGTTGCTCACGATCTATGACATGTGCAAAGCCGTGGATAGGGGCATGACGATGACCGATGTGCATTTGCTAGAGAAGCACGGCGGTAAATCAGGGTCATACGTAAACCGTTGATAGGTATAGATTTCCAGAGACCTATACGTTTCCAAATGGCCTCCTCAGACAAGGTAGCAACGATACCCAGTCCGAACTAACAACTAGCCGCCGGCCATCCTCCCCGCACCCTCAGTAATTTACTTGCTTGTTCTTAATAGCAGCCACAACGGACTTGAACACGGCAATAGACGTGCCTTCATCGGGCACGCTAATGTAAGCAGAATCTCTACGGAACTTTGCCGTTTGACCAATTGAACTAGCCAACTCAATCACGCTATTTTTGAAGTCTTCGTCGCCATCTTTGCGGCCATGATGCCAAATGCTCACACGATACGAGCTATGGTTCATGCCATAGACAACCGCCAGCCCGGATCCACCAACATCGGTGACGCTGTTGTAGTATTTCGCTTGGTTAGTGAATACGCCGGGGTTCTCTTCAAAGATACGCTCAAGGTCACCACGATGTACATTCTCGGATGGTGCACCGTTGACACGACGAACTTTCTTATCGGCCACAGAACTTGGGCGAATCAGAGGAATGAAGTCAACGAACTTCCCATCATTCCCCGTGTCATACACCACTGTGGCGATGAGATGAATGTTCCACGGCGTGTTTTCATTAATCATCTTAATGAAGTTTTTGATGTGCTCGTTAGCATCTTCCGTGAGAAGAATTCCATCTTCACATTTGCGGTCATACATGTAATACATGATCTTACTTGCATGAACTGAATCGAGCCAACCTGTGGCATCTTGACTCTCCACAACCAATGTGATTTCGCCATTGCCATCACGCACCACAAGATCCACGCGCTTGTCATCGGTCGTGTGCTCCTCTGGGACAACGGTGTATCCATCTTCGTAGGACAGATTCAAGCTATCTAGCAATCGGTTGCTGGTATCTTGGTCCTGCGAAATGAATTTTGTAAATGCGACCTCGCCGCCAAATGCTTCTTTGATCGTTGAACGTTTCATTGGTTAATTCATTTGAATGCGAATAGAACTGCTTTTCGGGCATCGAAGCAGCCAAGATGCTAATCACTAGCGCTCACAATACATCAATTTCACTTGTGGATTACTTGTTTTTTCGTTTTGCAGCTGCTGGGGTTTGATCACAAAGTTGAAAGGGCTTTTGCTGCATTTGCCAAAGCTTCAAATACTTGTAGTAACTGGTTTCGGCGTTTGAAATCGACAAGGCCAAGCCATGTGCTCCATCTAAAAAACCGGCGCGAATCACATAGGTTCTGAAAAAAGCCCAGGCCCCGTGGCCCAAAGCACCGGCAACTGAAGAACGTTTGCCGCGCGCATACGCTTGTTTGGCTGACGCAGTTGAATACGCATCCACCTTGGCCAGCACTTGCGAAAAGTTGAGATAGCTGTAATGCAACAGGTGATTTTTCAAAGTTGCCACGCGCTGTTCCGTGACCACGCGCTCATGCACCAAATCGTTTGAGAATCGCGCGGTTCCGCGTTTGAACAAGCGCAACACATGGTCCGGCTGCCAACCCGCGTGGCGAATGAACTTGCCGCAGTACCAAGACAAACGTGGCATTTGGTAAGCGGCATCTTCTTTGGCGGTCAGTACCTGTTGGATCTCGGCGGCCAACGCTGACGTCACGCGTTCATCTGCGTCCATCGACAGCACCCAATCGCAAGTGGCCAAATCGAGCGCACGATTTTTCTGGGGACCAAAGCCTGGCCAGTCCGCAGGTTGCGACACCTTGGCACCGTGCTGCCGCGCGATGGCCACGGTGTCATCCGTGCTTTGGCTATCGACCACGATGATTTCGTCGACCAAGCCCTGCATCGACTGCAAGCAATCGTGCAAGTTATGCGCTTCATTGCGCGTGATGACGATGGCTGAAAGCGTGGGTGATGGATGTGTCATGGTGGCGAATGAGTTTAGCGCGGCGTGTTTTTCTTCACATCGTCCAAGCGGTCCGACAAGGTTTGCGCTTGAGCATCATGTCCCAGCAGCGTCGCGCTGTCGATGACACGTTGCACCACGCGCGCTTCGGGCGAGTAATGCATCAGACGCAGCGCCAAAGGGTACAACTCAGCAGCGTTGTCGGGCGTGACCGTTTGGGTGGTCAGCTCGGCAAACTCCGCCTGATTTTTAAACAGCCACGATTGCTTGGCGTGGTGCAACGGGTCATCCCGATAAGCTGCGTCACGCGAGGCGGCTTGTCGGTAAATTTGCCCCACACGGTTGAAGTCCCACGCCGCATACAAACACCCAACGAACAGGATCGCGGCAACCAACATCGGCCCCTCTTGCGCCTGCGTGTGAGCCTCTGTTGGCGTGGCCTCTGCGTTCTGCACACGAGGCACCCACCACAGCAAACCCATCGCCAACCCCAGCGTCATTTGAAAAGGGCCGTACCACAGTGGGTATTCCAACACGCTGTGCATTGCCAACACCAACAACAGACCCCACGCCATGAAGCGCCAAGGATGTTGCTCGCGCCAAGGTTCGCGGCGCACCACCCATGCCGTCAAGCACACCATCACAGCCACAGCAAATGGCACACCAAACTCCACCGCGAGATGCAAAGGAAAGTCGTGCGCGTTGTCGAGCAGGTCGCAAAAACGCATGCTGTTGTAGCTCGTCATGAAGTGGGCCACATCGGTTTCGCCCCAACCCCAGCCAAGCCATGGGCGTTGGGCAATGAGCGCCAGCACGTTGGTCCACAACACGCGTCGGCTACCGCAGATGCCGTAGTCTTGTGCCTGGCCTGTGAGGCGCAAGATCAAACTGGCGCCCCATTCGCCCGTGGTCTGCAACGCCAACCATGGCATCACGATCGACCACACGACCACCAAAATCGGGGCAGCCACCGCGAACGCCACTACCGTGGCATCCATGCGGCCAGACGTGTGCTTCATTCGCCACGCCCACGCCACAAATACCGCGCTCACGGCCACCCACTGCATTGCCCCCGTGCGAGACACCGAGCAAGCCACGCCTGCGGCCAACACATTCAGCGACAGCCAAAGCGCGGTGCGCATCGCACTTGAGCGCTGCACACACGCGCAGTGCGCCGTGACCCATCCCAGCAGCGCCACCAACCCCAAACTTGTGAGTGATGCAAATTGGTTGCGCTGACGCAGATTGGCAAACGCGTCCCCCTTGAGTGGTTGGTTCACCCACGGCGCCAACTCTTTGGCCCAGCCCACATATTGCAAGACACCCAACACGCTGCTCATCACAGCAGCCGCCAGCAACGCCAACACCACGACAGACAACAAACTCTCATCCGCCGCCGCACGTCGCCCCACGGCCACCATGAGCCACACACACATCAACGCGGCCAGCAGCCCCGCCGTCAGCGCACGGTCCACCACCTCAGGGCCCCATGCCAGTGCCGCCAATAACCAAAGCGCCAACACGGTTGTGCTGGCTTTGGCAGGCGTGGACCCAGGCACTTGAACCAAGGGCATGTCCACCACCAACAGCAACGCGCAGGCAGCCAACATCCAGCTCAACAACAAGGGAATCACCGCAGTCGAAGGGCTGCTGGCAAAAGGGTTGAGCCAAGGCAATGCCAGGCACACGCCCAGCATCAGGTTTCGCCCCAGCACACCTTTGGGTTCAAACAAGTTCATGGGCTGATTTTCCAACACTCGCGCGCCCCAAAAACAAAGGCGCCAAACGGCGCCTTGTGGATGGACGGAAGAACGTCTTTATTTGCAATCGCTCGGCACGTACTTGGCGTCCAACGCATCGGTGGGAACCGTGACACCGACAAATGCAGCCGCACCTTTGGCCATGCACTTCCACTGGACCACGCCATCGATGGTGGTCACTGAAGCGGAAGGAGCAGGTAAGGCCGACTCGGTGTTGCCACTCTTGGTGTAGGGCACCAACAGCACGCTTCCCGCGCCAGCGGCGGCTGTGGTGGTGATGGTGATCACACCAGTGGCCGTCGCAATATCTATCGTGCTGATGTTCTTGGTGCTGCCCGACCAGGTGTAGCCGGTCTTGTAGCCATTGGCCGCTGTGGCAACGCTGCCGCTGTTGAGGACATCCAGCACATTGGTTTTGGCAGCCGATGCCAACCCCAAGCCTTCGCTCACGCGGGCACGCACGGTGTAGTCTTGATATGCAGGCAGCGCCACCGAGGCGAGGATGCCGATGATGGCCACCACGATCATGAGTTCGATCAAGGTGAAGCCGCGTTGTAGGTGGTGTTTCATCGCAAATCCTTTGTGAGAGAGTGGGCGTGAATTCTAGGGAGCACAGCCACGCGCGTAGACCATGCATGAGTTCAAAAAAAAGCGAGCGGTGAAACCACCGCTCGCCTAGGTTGGGGTAATTCCCGCAGGAGATTACTTCAACTGAGCCTTGAGCAACTTGCCCAATTCAGAGGGGTTGCGTGTGATGGTGAAACCGCACTCTTCCATGATGGCGAGCTTGGCATCCGCCGTGTCCGCACCACCAGAGATCAAGGCGCCTGCATGGCCCATGCGCTTGCCGGGAGGGGCAGTCACACCAGCGATGAAGCCCACGATAGGCTTCTTCATGTTGGCCTTGCACCACTGAGC
>JBPCSU010000198.1:0-5267 GCA_051006815.1 Limnohabitans sp. | reverse complement strand
CTGCGACTTTGAGGTGGCGTTGCAAGCCCATCCACTCCACCGCGCGGTAGAACGCGCCGAAGTCGTTGTGCCAGTCTTCAAAGTCCATCAAGCCGAGTTTGCGTGCGCGCTCCCAATAGCGGATGGTGACGTCAAGCACAAAGTCTTCTTCCCAGGTCAAAAACGCATCGCGCATCAAGCTGGCGATGTCGTAGGTCACGGGGCCATAGACCGCGTCTTGGAAGTCGAGCACCCCCAGACGGGACTCAGCCGCGTTGTGAGGAATCATCAAATTACGCGGCATGAAGTCGCGATGCACGTAGACGCTGGGGGCCGCCAAGTTGCGCTGGACGATGGTTTGGAAAGTTTTGTCCAACATCTCACGCTGCGTGGGGTCGATTTGCAGGTGGCGATGTTGGGTGAGGTACCAATCCGGAAACAGCGACAACTCGCGTTGCAGCAAGGGCGCGTCATACGCGGGCAACACGCCAGGTCGGCTGCTTTGCTGCAGCGCCAACAAGGCGTCCAACGCACGCATGTACAAGCCATGGTTGGCTTGTGGGTCGTTGGGCTGAATCACCGCCATCATGGTTTGCGCGCCAATGTCATCAAGCAACATGAAGCCCTGCGGCTCGTCCCACGCCAAGATACGTGGCGTGTACAAACCGGCCTCGCCCATCAAACGCGCGATGCGCACAAAGGGTTCGCAGTTTTCTTTGTCCGGTGGGGCATCCATGACGATGCAGGTGCCATGGGTGGTATCGACGCGAAAGTAGCGCCTGAAACTGGCATCGGCCGACGCAGCGCGCACGGTGTCAGGGCGCACGCCATGCGCGGCAACTTGCGCGTTTAACCACTGGTGAAACGCTGCTTGACGTTCGGGCTGCGCCCATTCGATCGAAGCAGAAGGATTTACGCCCGAGGGCTGAGAAGTAGGGGTTGTGCTCATGGATAATCTAAATTCTACAAATGGCCCCAGGCACCTCGACATGTCGAGCTTTGCCGCAACCTTGGCCACCTCTTGGAAAGACGTTTCGTTTTCATGCTGCTGCCTGATTTTCACCGCCAATTACGCGCCCTGTCGTGGCTCGCCATTGGCATGCTGGGCAACACGTGCATGGCGCAGGCGCAAAACACATCGCCGTTGGTATTGCGTTCTAGCAGTTCTCTTTTAGAGGAAATCCCCTCCGCTTCAAGAAAAGCACTGCCCACGTTTTTGCAAAGTGACTCGTTGAATGAGCAAAGCAGCCAACGCACGCTGCTAGAAGGCGAAGTGCGGTTGCGGCGCGGTGAGATTTTGCTCAAAGCCGATCAGGTGGATTACGACCAAGTCGAAGACTTCGCCAAAGCACGTGGCAACGTCTACATCAACCGGTCTGGAAATATTTTTGAAGGCCCCGCATTAGACCTGCGACTGGATGCATTTGAAGGGTTCTTCACACAACCACAATACCGCCTACTCAAAAATAATGCCCACGGCAGTGCCGAACGCGTGGACTTCATTGACAGTGCACACACGGTGATGCACAAGGCCAACTACACCACCTGTGAGCGTAAGCCTGGACCGAGTTGGGTCCCAGATTGGTTTTTCAGTGGCGACAAAATTTCAATCGACACGGATCGCAACACGGGGGTCATCGAAGGCGGGACGGTACGTTTTAAAAATATACCGATCTTGCCCGTACCGGAAGTCGAGTTTCCTCTGACGGACGAGCGTAAATCAGGGCTGTTGCCACCAAGCATTGGCGTCGACAACATTGGGGGCTTGGAGGTCACACAGCCCTATTACTGGAACTTGGCACCGAACCGCGACATCACGTTCACGCCAACTTACTGGAGCGCGCGCGGCATCAATTTAGGCACAGAATTTCGTTATTTAGAAGGATTAGCGCCCAATCCCCCATTCCAAGGGCAGATGCGTGTCAACTACATGGAGAAAGACCAGCTGCGCGAAGGTGCCCGACGTTGGAGCATGCAGTACCAGCACATGGGCGTCGCCAACCCCAGCTATGCCGGCGGCACTTTGGGTTTGAACCTGAACATCAACCGTGTCAGCGATGACAACTATTGGAAAGATTTTTCGCTCAGCAATGGTCTTGGTATTCAACGCCTGCTGATGAATGACGTGGGAGTGAACTGGACCAACGGGTACGTCACCACCGGTGTTCGCACACAAACCTGGCAAACCTTGCAAGATTTGGCCAACGTGAACAACCGCATCACCCCACCGTTTGACCGTGTACCGCAACTCACCGCACGGCTACAACGTTACAACTTGGGTGGGTTTGATTTCAGCGTTGATGGCGACTTGACGCGTTTTTCCTCTGCACGTGACATGGATTGCGCCACGGCCAGCAGCAACAGCGGCAGCAAACTGTTTTACAACTGCGCCCCCAACGCAGACCGCGCGGTGTCTTGGGTGCAGCTGAGCCGCCCCTTTGTTTCGCCCTACGGGTACGTGACGCCCAAAATACAGATGCATGGTCGCAGCTACCAGTTCGACGGGGGGCTGCCCAACACCTTGTTTTATCAAGGGCATCAGGGACAAACATCTGCCAGCATCACGACGCCCACGGTCAGCATCGACGCGGGCATGGCTTTTGAGCGCAACAACCGCTTGTTTGGACGCAACTGGACGCAAACCTTAGAACCGCGCTTGTTCTATGTTTACACCCCTTACCGCGACCAAAGCTACTTGCCAAATTACGACTCCGGGGGCAACGCCTTCAACTTCGCCAGCATCTTCACAGAAAACGCTTTTGGTGGGCACGATCGAATTTCAGACAGCAAATTGCTGACGCTCGGCGCCACCTCACGTTTCATCGACCCTGAAACCGGCGCAGAAGGCGCACGTTTTGGTCTGGCACAACGTTTGCGCATGCAAGAACAACGCGTCACGTTGCCGGATGACCCCACAGGGAAAAGCGGTTTGAGCGATATTTTGGCGGGGGCCTCACTCAACCTGTCGCGCGCTTGGGCGTTGGATTCAACGCTTCAGTACAACCCGAAAACTGAAAACTTCTTGCGCCGAGTGGTCGGCGGGCGGTACAACCCTGGCTCGTACCGCATCATCAATGCTGCCGTGCGTACCGAAAATGACGAATCCTCCAATGTCGTATCCAAACAGCTCGATTTAGGTTGGCAATGGCCGCTGCATGACTTGTGGGGGGGCGCAGATGACAACACTGCGGCAGGTCGCGGTCTTGGCGAAGGTCGGTGGTACAGCGTGGCGCGTATGAATGTCAACTTGGTTGATAAGCGCCCCGTCGAATCGATCATGGGCTTCGAATACGATGCCGGTTGCTGGTTGGGTCGAACCGTGATTGAGCGCTTGCAAATCGCCGAAGGCGTAGCTCGCCAACGCATTTTGTTCCAGCTTGAATTTGTCGGCTTATCACGCGTAGGCACCAACGCCATGGGCTCTCTTAAAACCAACGTCCCACGCTACCAACCTTTGCGCCAACCCTCCATGAACCCCAGCCGTTTCGGCAACTACGAATGATGGTCTCTATGAATTTTCTAACCCCCCGTTCTTATGTGGCGTGGAGCTTGTTGGTTTGGGCTTGGTGTGCTCATGCGCAACCTGTCGCCAATGCCCCGTCTAACGGGCGCGATTTCATCGTGGCGGTGGTCGACGCGGTTCCCATCACCAACCACGATGTGTCTGCACGCGTGCCACAGTTGCGTGAACAGTTGAAACAACAAAAGCAATCGGTTCCTGAGAACAACGTTTTGATGCGTGAGGCGCTGGAGCGTTTGATTGTTGAAAAAGCCCTGCTGCAATTCGCCAAAGACACCGGCATCACGGTGGAGGAGGAAGCGGTGACGCAGGCGGAACAACGTCTTGCCGCGCAAAGTCAGTTCTCGGTAGAGGCCCTGCACAAGAAGACCATTGCAGAGGGCTCTAGCGTGGCGCGTTTGCGTCAAAACTTGCGTGATCAGCTTACCCTGCAGCGCCTGACCGAACGCAATGTTCCAGGTCGTATCAAAGTCAGCGATGTGGAAATTGACCAAGCCATGGCCGAGCGCCAGAACTCAGCCGTGGGCGCGAATCCGGACATCGAGCTGGGTCATATCTTGATTGCGGTGCCAGAAAAAGCCAACAACACCGACATTGCCGCGCTGCAAGCAAAGGCACAAACAGCGCTGTCCCATTTACAACGCGGCGATGATTTTTCGCGGGTCGCCAAAGAGTTCTCAGACAGTGCCGAACGTGACAAAGGTGGACTGATGGGGCTCCGCCCAGCCAATCGCTATCCGAGCTTGTTTGTAGATGCCACTGCTCGTCTGAAAGTCGGTGAAGTAGTGGGTCCCGTGCGTTCAGGGGCAGGTTTTCATATTTTGAAGCTGGTCACCAAACGTGCCAGCAATGTGTTGACCGTGACCCAAACGCACCCACGACACATCTTGCTGCGTCCCGGTGGGCAACTGAGCCAAACCACCGCACGTGCGCAACTGGCGGAATACAAGCGTCAAATTGAAGCAGGCAAAGCCGACTTTGCCAAGCTCGCGCGCGAACACTCGCAAGACGGCAGCAGCCCAAGCGGCGGAGATTTGGGCTGGGTGGCGCCTGGCATGTTTGTGCCTGAGTTTGAAGAGGTGATGAACAAGCTAGACATCGGTCAAATTGCAGACCCCGCCGTTTCGCGTTTTGGTGTTCACCTGATCCAGGTACTTGAACGACGCGAGGCTCCCATTAGCGAACGCGAGTTCCGCGACATGGTGCGCAACAGTTTGCGTGAAAAGAAATTCGATGAAACCTACCAGCTGTGGGCGCAAGAAGTGCGCGGCCGCGCATATGTGGAATACCGTGATCCACCGCAGTAACCGAGAGCTGCTTTGAAACACATTGCCCGCAAGCGCTTCGGTCAACATTTTTTAACCGATAGCGCCATCATTGATGGCATCGTCGATGCGATTGACCCACGTCCCGGTGACCCGATGGTTGAAATCGGCCCAGGCTTGGCGGCATTGACACAACCGCTGGTGGAGCGCCTGGGTCGCCTGAGCGTGATCGAACTGGACCGCGACTTGGCGATTCGCCTGCGCGAGCATCCGCACCTGAACGTGATTGAGTCCGATGTGTTGCGCGTGGACTTCACGCAACTCGCCGCGAGTTTGAACACAACCCAACTGCGCGTGGTAGGCAATCTGCCGTACAACATTTCCTCGCCCATCTTGTTCCATTTGTTAGACCATGTGGCCGTGGTTCAAGACCAGCACTTCATGCTGCAAAAAGAAGTGATTGACCGCATGGTGGCCAAGCCCAGCACCAGCGACTACGGGCG
>JBPCSU010000197.1:0-3746 GCA_051006815.1 Limnohabitans sp. | reverse complement strand
CGGTCTTGGAGGCATTGCAAGCGCTCGTCGCGGAGGGCGGTTTGCACATCGTCGAACTGCGCCAGGGCTTCGGCGTGAAGGTTGGCGAGGCGTTGGTCGTTGCTCATTCGGGCCATGGGGGGTTCCTCAATTTGTGCGATTGTCTCACCACTTCTTCACGTTTGGCAAAGGGGTGAAGATGGCGGGTTTGGATGCACCGGCTCGGCGCACGCCTTCGCAGGCGTAGCGCAGGGCGTCGATGACGTGGTTTTTCTTGTCCTCGAGCACGGGCAGGATCTTGCCTGTCAGGGGGTCGGTCTTGTAGCTGTAGAGGGTGAGTTCGTCGATGGTATGGATGCAGCGTGGGTGCACCACTATGTCGTAGTTCTTGAGAAACTCGATGCCTTCCTCGACCGACTTCGGGCCTTTGACCGCGGTCATAATCTTGGGGAATCCGTTGCGCTTCATGTGGCTGATGGTCTCGGGCCGGGCGGAGTCGGCAACGATCGGCCACTTCTCGGACTCGGGCACGGTCATGAACAGCTCTGGGGTGTTGACGATCTCGCAGCCAACCATGTAGGCCTCGTAGTCGATGTAAAGGGTGCGCCCGATGATGTGGCAGCGCACCAGCGTGGTGGGGTCAACCGCAAAACCCCAGTCAGCGCCCAGACGGTGGATGGCGTCAGGCGGTGCCTCAAATTCCTCGATCTTCCAGTTTTTGAACACTCTGGTATTGCTGTTGGTGACATAGCCGCCCATCCAGACGTGCTGGTATTTGTCGGGGTCGCGGCGCTTGTCGTACTCCATTTCGTCGCGGAGCACATCTGGGAACCAGGGGTTATCGGTGAAGTTGACCTTGAGGACGGTGGCGTCCTTGGGGGGTGTCGGGCCGCGCAGGAGGTGGTCAACCGGGTCGGAATGCTGGCGCGGGTTCCAGGTAAACCAGAGTTCGGAGTCGGGCTTGCGGATGGTGGGCCGGAGCAGGTCGAGGCTGGTTTGGCTGAGGCTTTGGGCTTCTTCCACCCAGGCGCAGTCGTAGCCCTCCAGCGACTTGATGCTGTCGGCTGTGTGGTTCTGCATACCCTGAAAGATGATCGCCCCGTTGCCCTTCCTGGACTTGATGACGGCATCCTGCACCTCGAAGTAGGCCCCGGCGTTCATGGCCTCGATCTTGTTCTCGAGCAGGCGCTTGACGGACTGGTTCAGGGATTTCTGGATCTCGCGCACGCAAACCGAGCGCCGCTTCTGGTCGATGATGTGGGCCTCGATCATGAGCTCGGCAAACATGTGGGACTTGCCACTGCCACGGCCACCCCATGCGCCTTTGTAGCGGCTGGGGTCCAGCAGGGGCAGTGCCCAGGCTGGGGTTTGGAGTTGCAAGACCTTACCCATTCTTGACGATCACCCGTTCGATCTTGGCGAACTCCAAGGGAGCGCCGTCGGCCCCGGTCAGCTCGTGCTTTTGGGTTTCGGCCCAGCGCATTTGGGTTTTGCTCCACCAGATGGCGGCGGTGGTGTCGCCTGCCATGACCTTCTGGAATAGGGTTTTCCCCACCTGTGCGTTGGCCTTGGCTTTGCCGGACTGGAGCTCGGTGGCAAAGTGCTTGCGCAGGGTGTCGGTGTCGATGCCTTCTCGGATAAGCACTGCGATTTGCTCGATCGGGAGGCCGTAGCCGCTGAGGGCTTCGACCTGTTTGCGCTCGGGATCTGTGGGCTCAAATGCCTTGCGGCCTGAGCCTTCCCGAGCGCCGCCGTGGGTCTGTTGCTTTTTTGCAACCGATTTTTCAAGTTTGGTCATGGTCAGATCTCCTGGACTGTGTTGGTATAGCGAGACAAGAGCCTGGGCTTGCGGTGCTGCTCGTCGAGGATCATGGGGACTGCGTGCCGCCATGAGATTTGATGATGGATGCGTTTGTCGTTGTTGCCCATCTCTGTGATGCTGACGCACGAGGGGGCGTAGAGAACGCTGTAGAAACTTTTCACGTAGGTGCCGAGGTCAAGGTAAATCTCGGTCAGGCCGCCGGAGTTGGTTTGCGTTTCTTTTTGGTAGAGGCGAAGGCGTGGGACGGTGACAAAGAGGTGGCCACGGCGACCCCACTCGACGTACATGTTGACGTCCTCGTTGATGCGGCCCATGAATTTGACGGGCCGGTCGACACGGAACAAGAAGGAGTTCATGACCTTGCGGCTGAATTTTCCCTTTTTGATGTGCTTGACGAAAGTGCCTTCGCCGCCACCGATAAAGTCGCCTCCCTGGGACATGGCCACCGAGTAAGCGCCGGATTCGTCCATGAAGTCGCAGAGAGCAAAAAGCAGGTCATCGAGCTTCTTGGTGTAGGCGTCTTTGGTGATGTATTCGTCGTCGTTGTCGGTGGTGTAGGCAAAGGCGCTGTAATCGTCATCGAGCTGCCAGAAGTGGGTAAGCCCGAGATCGGCTGCGATTTTAAAATTGTGGTTTCTGGCGTAGACGACGCTGTTGCGCTTTTTGAGGTTGTCGCCGCTGTCGGTGTTGTCGATGGCCTCTTGCTTATTGAAAACGATCACCGAGTCGAGGCCGTAGAGCGCCAGGTATTGCTTGATCTGTTTGTCCTCGTCATCGCAGACGAGGTAGATCTCGCCCGTGTAGCCGTGTTTGCGAAGTGCCTCGTAGGTGTAGACGCAATTGGCCCTGCCGTGGGTGAGGATGAAAACTGCGAAGCGCCGTTCCTCTGTGGTCATTGGTCGCCGCCCTTCTCGCTGGCGTAGATCTTGCCCATGGCCTGGGAGAGTTTGACGTAGCCGCCGGAGATGGCTTTGTCGAAGTCAATGATGACGAGGGCGCTGTCTTCCATGAGCTGCTGCGTGTCTGGGTCTGCGTGGGCGTAAAACTCGGCTATCTGCTCGAAGTCAAAACGGATGTGCCTGGTGGCCGCGAGAAGCAAAAACTCTTTGACCTCTGGAGCGAGGTCATTGTTTTGGTGGATCTGGGCTGTCAGCTGGGTGTACTTGGCCGAATCGTAGAGGGCTGCCGTGGGTGGGCAGTCACCGGTGGGCTGATAGATGGGGGCGTCGATCTTCTTGGTGTATTTGCTGGTGTCAGCGCCATCGTCGTCTGGGTCTTTGGGCATGAGGGCTGCGATTTCGTCTTTGCTGAATCCGATCAGATCCATGCCAAAGCCGAGACCTTGCAGCTCTGTGAGTTCCAGCGCCAGCATTTGTTCGTCCCAGCCTGCGTTCATGGCCAGCTTGTTGTCGGCAATGACGTAAGCGCGTTTCTTGGCATCTGACCAGCCTTTGGCCACCATGACGGGGACTTCGGTCATCTTGAGGCGTTGGTTTGCGAGTGTCCTGCCATGGCCGGCAATGATGCTGCCGTCCTCATCCACCAGCACCGGGGTGGTCCAGCCCCATTCCTTGATGCTGGCCGCGAGCTGGCTGATCTGTTCGTCGGAGTGCGTCCGGCTGTTTCGTGCGTAGGGCACCAGTTTGCTGATGTCCCAGAGCTCTACCTTGTCGGCTGGATTGTGGGTTTTGGTGGCCATTCAAAAGCCCCAATTGCGTGTGGTGGTGCAGGTGACGCTACCGTCCCAGTTTTTGACGCACCTGGTGGTGGTCTGGACCTGGGCGAGTGTTGCGGCCAAAGTAATGGCGATGGCGATGGCGATGATGGTTTTCATGGTTTCTCCGGGTTGGTGATTTCGACTTCGACAAAGCCACCGACGGCCTCGCCTTTTTGAATTGTGAGCGCCCAGTGCTTGTCGTCCACTTTGAGCACGTCGGCCAGGCCA
>JBPCSU010000196.1:0-10443 GCA_051006815.1 Limnohabitans sp. | reverse complement strand
TCGGCCGCCAGGTAGCGGGCCGAGCGGCACAGCCAACCGGGCATAATGGTTCCGGAACTGAGTGACTTGGCTTTGCGGGCCAGCAGCGAGCCGTTGGTGGTGAGGGTGAGATCAAGGGGTGTGCCGTCTGGTGTTTGGATATTTGCCAGCTGTTCAACCAAGATTTCAAGGTTTTTGCGCAGCAAGGGCTCGCCGCCGGTGAGGCGAATTTTGCGCACGCCGTGAGCCACGAACACTTTGGCGAGGCGGGTGATTTCTTCAAAGTTCAGCAAGTCACCGTGTGGCAGGTAGGCGTAGTCTTTGTTGAACACCTCTTTGGGCATGCAGTAGTTGCAACGAAAGTTGCAGCGGTCGGTCACGCTGATACGCAGGTCATGCAGGGGTCGTCCCAGCCCATCGCTGAGCAGCCCGGTGGCAAGGACGGGCTGTTCGGGCAGCACCGCAGGCAGGGCCAGTAGCCGTTGGTCAACAAGGGGAATCACGCGTTCAGACATAGCGGTGGATTTTGCCTGAGCATCGAATCCCTTAACCATTGATGTAGATCAGAGCTTCGTCGCTTCAAACCAGCCACAGTAGAGGCTGTTCAAACCCGTTAGGAGTCCTGCATGAAAGCTTTGATCGACCTTTTTTCCACAGACTATGGCTTGATGAGTCTGGCCGTGATTGCGTTTGTGCTGGTGATGGCCGTGTATTTCTACCGTGTGTTCACGGGATTGATGGACGAAACCGGTAAAAGCACCCACGAGTGAGCGTGGTTGACCGAAACTGAGACGCAAGCCCCGTGAAAGTAAAATCGGGGCTAATCCTCGCGTTTCTTTTTTAACTTTTCAACGAGACACCATGTCCCTCAACCAAGTCACCCCCGGTAGCAAAGTCCCAGACGCATTCAACGTGATCATCGAAATTCCGATGAACTCGGACCCTGTGAAATACGAAGTCGACAAAGAGTCAGGCGCTCTGTTTGTGGACCGTTTCATGGGTACCGCCATGCATTACCCCACCAACTACGGCTATGTGCCACAAACCATTGCGGGTGATGGCGACCCCGTGGATGTGTTGGTGATGACACCTTTCCCATTGCCACCCGGCGTGGTGGTGCCTTGCCGTGCTTTGGGCATTTTGTTGATGGAAGACGAAGGCGGCGTGGATGGCAAAGTGTTGGCCGTGCCGACCGAGAAAATCTTAGCCCGTTACAGCAACATCAAATCATTGGATGACATCCATGAATTGCAGTTGCAACAAATTGCCCACTTCTTCGAGCACTACAAAGACCTCGAAAAAGGCAAGTGGGTCAAGGTCAAAGGCTGGGAAGGCATTGAGTCGGCTCACAAAGAAATCTTGGATGGCATTGCCAACTACAAGAAATAATTCTTTGAGGTCGCCCTCGAAAGCCCGCTTCGTCAGCGGGCTTTTTTTCGTCTGTACTTTATTGCGGTTCGTGGCGTTTGAAGGGGCTGCGATCTGCCAGGTGTTTCAAGTAGTGGTCAACGCCCGCAGTTTCACGTTCGAGAAAGCGAGCCACAGCATCTGAGAACGCTGGGTGGGCGAGCCAGTGTGCGCTGTAGGTGGTGACGGGCATCAGCGCGCGCGCCATTTTGTGTTCGCCTTGGGCACCGCCTTCGAAGCGATGGACGTGGTTGTCAATGCACCAGCGCAAGGGTTGGTAATAGCAGGCGTCAAAGTGCAAACAATCCACACGTTCGAGTGCGCCCCAGTAGCGGCCATACGCAGTGGCTTTGGGCGTTCCCAGTCCCTGCACGGCAATCAGGCTGCTGGCAATCGGGCGGCCTGCACGCTCTGCTACAAACAACACCCAGTGGTGAGGCATGTGGTGTTGCATGGCCTCAAAGAAAGCACGGGTGAGGTAGGGCGCATTGCCGTGCTCGAGGTAGGTGCGTTCGTAGCACTGGTAGAAGAAGTCCCAATCCTCGGTGCAGATGTCGACGCCAACAGCGTGTCGAAATGTCACGCCTGCATCGGCGACACGACGGCGTTCCTGTTTGATTTTCTTGCGTTTGTCTTGTGACAAGGACGCAAGAAAGTCGTCAAAGTTACCAAAACGCTCACCTGCCCCAAGGGTGTTGTGCCAATGGAATTGCACGGTTTGTCGCTCTAGCAACCCCAGTGCGTGGCAAGCCTCGCGATCATCTGGGCTGGTAAACAACACATGCAAGGAGGAGAGCTGCTGTTGCTCTGCCAGTCCTACCAACGCTTTGAGTAAAGCGTGTCGTGCAGGGGGATCGACGGCCAGCAAGCGTGTGCCGGGCACGGGCGTGAAGGGGACGGCGCAGGTGGCTTTGGGGTAGTAGGTCAGCCCGTGTTGCGCATAGGCATTGGCCCAGGCCCAATCAAACACATATTCGCCGTAAGAATGGTCCTTGACGTACAGCGCACAAGCCGCCACCAGTTGTTCGTGATGCCAAAGCGTGACAAATTGTGGCGACCAACCCGTTTCGGGCGTGGCGCTGCCGCTGGTGTGCAAAGCCGCCAAGTACGCGTGCTGCATGAAAGGCGAGGGGGCATCTTGACGCGCCAGTAGCCCATCCCATGCCGCAGCAGGGACTTCCAGCGGGTGGGTGTAGACACGAATGACATAATCCATTTGATTCTTAGACCTGTTTTACTTTGGACGATGTGCCTGCTGCCATGACTCTCAAAATTTGCGTTGCTCAGTTGAATTTCGTGGTGGGCGACATGGCGGGCAACGCCCAAAAAATCATCGATTGCGCCACCCAGGCTTACCAAGATGGGGCGCGTTTGGTGTTGACCCCCGAGCTGTCGTTGTGTGGGTATGCCGCAGAGGATTTGTTCCTGCGCCCCTCCTTCATTCAAGCGTGTGATGATGCCTTGAAAACGGTGTCCGCTGCACTCAGCGGGTTAAAGGGCTTGCATGTGGTGGTGGGACACCCCTCGGGTGGCGATGAGCGCACACGCTCGGTTTCTGTGCAACGCCGTTTCAACAAAGCCACGGTGTTGTGCGAAGGCCGTGTGGTGGCAGCGTATGCCAAGCGTGAACTTCCCAATTACCAAGTGTTTGACGAACGTCGTTATTTCTCGCCTGGCGATCAGGCGTGTGTGTTCGATGTGTCAGGCGTCAAGGTGGGTTTGCTGATTTGTGAAGACGCATGGTTTGATGCGCCGGCCATGGAAGCCAAGGCAGCGGGCGCGGAGCTGTTGGCAGTGATCAATGCCTCGCCTTTCCATGTGGGCAAAGGCGATGAGCGAGAGCAAGCGATGCGGGGTCGTGTGCAGGCCACGGGGCTGCCCTTGGTGTACGCGCACTTGGTGGGCGGCCAAGATGAGGTGGTGTTTGAAGGCCGTTCGTTTGCGCTCAACGCCGATGGCCGTTTGGCAGGGCGGGCGCCTAGTTTTGCAGCGGTGTCATTTGTGGTTGACGTTGGGCCTGGTGTGCAGTTGTCTGCAGCCGTGGCGGAAGATGGCGCGCTGGAGGCTGATCTGTGGCATGCGTTGGTCTTGGGGGTGCGTGATTACATTGGTAAAAACGGTTTCCCAGGGGCGTTGCTCGGTTTGTCGGGAGGGATTGACTCTGCCTTGGTGTTGGCCATTGCTGTGGATGCTTTGGGTGCAGACAAGGTGCGCACGGTGATGATGCCATCGCCTTACACCGCCGAAATCAGTTGGGTCGATGCGCGCGACATGGCCAAACGTTTGGGCGTGCGCTATGACGAGGTGTCGATCGTGCCGGAGTTCGAGGCGTTCTTGGCCTCGCTCAAGGCAGATTTTGAAGGCACGTCACTCGACACCACGGAAGAGAACATTCAGGCCCGTATTCGCGGCACGTTGCTCATGGCGCTGTCCAACAAGTTTGGTTCGATCGTGCTGACCACGGGCAACAAGAGCGAAATGGCGACGGGCTATTGCACCCTCTATGGCGACATGGCGGGGGGCTTTGCAGTGATCAAAGATGTGGCCAAAACCTTGGTGTTTAGGCTGGCGCGTTGGCGCAATGCCCACGACCCTTATGGCACTGGGGCTGCGCCGATTCCTGAGCGCATCATCACGCGGCCTCCCAGTGCCGAGTTGCGCCCAGACCAAACCGACCAAGACAGCTTGCCGCCTTACGAGGTGTTGGATGAAATTGTGTCGCGCTTCATGGAAAACGACCAAAGCTCGGACGAGATCATTGCCGCAGGATTTGCACGTGCCGATGTGGAGAAAGTGACGCGCTTGATTCGCATCAGCGAGTACAAGCGCCGTCAATCGCCAGTGGGAATTCGCGTCACGCACCGAAGTTTCGGCAAAGATTGGCGTTATCCTATAACCAATCAATTTCGTGCCTAAGCACAGGCTTTTTCTTTGAATTCAAGGACGTTGAACATGAAACAAATCACCGCCGTTATCAAACCCTTCAAGCTCGAAGAAGTGCGTGAAGCACTGGCTGAATGTGGTGTGACGGGCTTGACCGTGACAGAGGTGAAAGGTTTCGGACGTCAAAAAGGCCATACCGAGCTGTACCGCGGTGCTGAGTACGTGGTGGATTTTTTGCCCAAGGTCAAGATTGAAGTCACGGTCAAAGCCGCAGATGTGGACAACTGTGTGGACGCCATTGTGCGCGCAGCCCGCACGGGCAAGATCGGGGATGGCAAGATTTTCATCACGCCAGTGGAGCGTGTGGTGCGTATCCGCACCGGTGAGTTGGACGAGACCGCGATTTAAATACCGGCCAGTTGCGGCTCAGGCGAGAAGCCTGCTGCCTGAACCAGCTCTTGCAGCAGGGCTGTGGCATCTTCTCCGCTGCGGATGAGGTCCATCTGCCAATCGCTCAGAAACCCTGCGCTGACGCTGCTTTGCGCAAACTGCAGCAAGCCGTCGTAGTAGCCTGCCGTGTTGAGTAGCCCGATCGGCTTGTCGTGGTAGCCGAGTTGACGCCAAGTCCAGACTTCAAAGAACTCTTCAAATGTCCCAATGCCACCTGGGAGTGCCAAGAACACATCGGCGCGCTCGGCCATCATGTGTTTGCGTTCGTGCATGGTGTCCACCTCGTAGAGTTCTGTGCACGCGGTGCGGGTGTTCTCTTTGGTTTGTAGCGCTTTGGGAATGATGCCAACAACGCGTCCACCTGCATCGGCTGTGGCTTGAGCAACCAGCCCCATCAGGCCGTTGTTGCCTCCGCCGTAAACCAATTGACCGTTGTGTTGTGCAATCCATGTGCCGACTTGGCGTGCCACATCGGCGTAGGCGGGGAGCACGCCACTGCGTGAGCCACAGTAGACGCAGACAGAAAAAGCAGGTGAGGGTGTCATGTCGGGATCAGCGTGCGCACAGGTGCGTGTACAGGGCCGCTGCCCAAATGCCTGCGCACAGCAGCAGGCTCAACAAAACGGCGGCGCTGCCCATGTCTTTGGCGCGTTTGGCCAGTGCATGCCATTCGGGTCCTATGCGGTCAATGGCCGATTCAATGCCAGTGTTGAGTAACTCGACCACCATCACCAGTACAACGGCACCAGCCAATACGGCGACTTCAAGCCAAGATTTCCCCAAATAAAAAGAGGCAGGAATCAGAACCAAGGCAGCCACCGCTTCTTGGCGGAAGGCTTTCTCGTCCCAAGCAGCGCGCAAACCACTGAGGGAATAGCCAAACGCGTGCCAAACACGGTTGAGTCCAGTTCTGTCTTTTTGTGGATTTGCACTCATGCGCTTAACTGTAATGGGTCAATCGCCTGAAGAAGGCGTTGCGCTGATCAAGCGCGTGCCTGCAAGCGCGTCATGCCAAAACTGTTGCTGTGGGTGAAACCGACTCAGAACGGCCCACACAGCGACCCAGCCAAGGAACAGAACGGCAGTCTCGCCCCCTGTCAACGCAAACGGGGAAATGGCGGCGAGCGGAGGAATAAACCAAACCCAACTCAACAGGTAGCGCAACAGTGCGCGCTTTTGTGTCAATGCGTGGCCTTGGGCATCAACCAGTCGGATGTGCCAAGTTTTCATGGCCAAGGTTTGTCCTTTATGACCAAACCACGTGAAGTAAATGCCGATCACCAGAAACAAAAAAGCTTGAAGCCCATGGCGGTTGTCTAGCGCATGGCGGGATTGACTGAGGGTGCTGAAGAGATAGCCGGAGATGAACATCACGCCAAATAACAGCAGGCCTTCATACATCCAACAGGCCATGCGACGAAGCAGGCTCGGCGCGCTCAATTCCGACATCATTGGGGCGTTGATGCGCTCTCAGTCGAGGAGGCTGCAGGTGCCGTGGTGGTGTTGACGGGGGCGGGCAGCAAGGTGGCTGGTGCCACTTGATCGGTCGCAATGCGCGGCAAGGCTTTGTTGCCGCTCGAAGCAGGAGGCGTGGCCAGTTTGGTGGGTGCAACAGGTTTGACAGCAGGTGCTGCGCCTACCACGGGCTTGGCCTGCTGGGCAGCGAGTTTTTGCTTGGCTTCGGGTGATAGCGCTTGATAGGCTTCCCATTTGGCTTTTTTGTCTTCTTGCGGGAGCTGTTGAGCTCCAGCGAAGTTCAACCGAGCGGCGGAGCGCTGTTGTGGGCTCAATGCGGCCCATTCGCGCATGCGACTTTGCAGCGTGCTTTGCTCGTCAGCAGAAAGTTGGGTGAAGTTTTGAGACAGGGCCAACCATTTGCGCTTGTGTGGCTCGGTCATGGTGGGCCACAACTGGGCCAAAGGGGCAAGGGCTTGCTGTTGCGATTCGGTCAAATCCATCCACAGTGGACGGCCAGGCAAACTGGGGATTGAGGGCGCTCCCGCAACAGGCGTTGTTTGCGCATGGGCCCAACCCGCAGACAGCCCCAACACACAGCTCACCAAGAGCTGTGCCACGAGTTGTGCGCGAGATGTGTGACCCAACAACATAAAGCGTTTATTCCTTGGGATCGTTGACGACGAGCGGGTTCTTCAAGAACTGAAGAAATCCGGGATCGGCATAGGCTGAGGGAGGCAAATCGTCGGTGAGCAACGCGGCATCCACTTCAGCCAATTCGTTGGCACGGTCGTCATCCATGATGTTTTGAATGATGGCCAATCCCGCGACCAAGGCAATCAGTGGCAGAAAGGAAGCCAAGCGGCTCCAAATGTTCAGGCCTTCATCACCAAAGTTCAGCAAGCCCACCCCGTTTTGATGGGTGACGCCGTGGCTGGTTTGCAAGCGGGTTTGTGGCATCAGACGCGCGGCTACAGCGCGGGTGCGTGCTGCGCGCAAGCGCTCAGAAATGTCGTGGGGCAGGTCTAAGCTGGCCGAGTTCAACTGGGCAGCAATGCGCAACCCAATTTGGTCTTGGATTTTTACGGTGTCTGTCATAGTTGAATTCCTTTCAGTTTGAGCGCTTTGCTGAGCGCAAGAACGGCCCGGGAGCAGTGGGTTTTGACGCTGCCCTCAGAGCAGCCCATGGCAGCAGCTGTTTCGGAAACATCTAGATCCTCCCAGTAACGCAGAAGGAAGGCTTCTCGTTGACGTGCGGGCAGATTTTGTATTTCTTCTTCAATTTCATGCACCTTTGTGGTGCTTGCGAAGGTGTCTTCGGCGCTTTGGGTGGTTTGCGAGTCATGTTCAATCGCCAATGACTCTAAAAGATCAAACTCCCCATCCTCTTGGCCAGCGGCATCAAAGTCGCTGAAATTGCTGAAGATGGCTTTGCGTGTTTTGTTGCGTCGAAACCAGTCCAAGGTGGTGTTGGACAGGATTCGGTGGAACAGCATGGGAAGCTCTTGCGCGGGTTTGTCGCCGTAGTGCTCTGCGAGCTTCATCATGCTGTCTTGAACGATGTCGAGCGCGGCTTCGTCATCGCGAACGTGGTACACCGAGCGCTTGAAGGCTCGTTTTTCCACGCTTTTGAGGAAGTCGGACAGTTCTTGTTCGGTGGCCACTGACGAAGGTCCAAGGTTGAAACGGGCGCGATTATGGCATTTAGAAGGGTTTTTGTGTGTGCCACATCTGACTGCATATGTGGTTGGTGCCATAATCGCTGGTTGCAATTCGACAAAAAAAGGCAAACGGGTCTGGGTCCGGCGCGAACCATGCGTCCATGGCTGAAGGTCCAAAGTTTCGATGCAGTCCCACAAGGGTTCGCAAAGAAGCACCCAAGGTTTTTCGTTGACGAAATTCACTCAGGTTAAAAGGTAATAAAAATGGATCACACACAGTCGGAATCGCATTCCGCAACCGCTGCTGGCGGTCACACGCAAGAACTGATGGGCGCCGAAATTCTCGTGAAGGCGCTGCAAGCTGAAAACGTCAAACACGTTTGGGGCTATCCCGGCGGCTCAGTTCTCTACATCTACGACGCTTTTTACAAGCAAGACACGATTCAACACATTCTGGTGCGTCACGAGCAAGCGGCTGTGCATGCTGCCGATGGCTACGCACGTGCCACAGGCGATGTGGGCGTGGCTTTGGTGACTTCGGGTCCAGGGGTGACCAATGCGGTCACAGGCATCGCCACCGCCTACATGGACAGTATTCCGATGGTCATCATCACCGGTCAAGTGCCCACGCATGCGATCGGCTTGGACGCATTCCAAGAATGCGACACCGTGGGCATCACACGCCCCATCGTCAAACACAACTTCTTGGTGAAAGACGTGCGCGATTTGGCGCTCACTTTGAAGAAGGCGTTCCACATTGCACGCAGCGGTCGTCCTGGCCCAGTGGTGGTCGATATCCCGAAAGATGTTTCTTTCAAGAAGACGCCTTACGAAGGTTATCCCGCTGAAGTTCAAATGCGCTCGTACAACCCGGTGCGCAAGGGACATGGCGGTCAAATTCGCAAGGCGCTTCAGTTGCTGATGTCCGCCAAGCGTCCTTATATTTACACCGGTGGTGGTGTGTTGTTGGGCAATGCATCGCAAGAGCTGCGTACCTTGGTGGACACGTTGGGTTACCCCGTGACCAACACGCTCATGGGGTTGGGCGCTTACCCTGCCAGCCAGCCGAAGTTCTTAGGCATGTTGGGCATGCACGGCACGATCGAAGCCAACAACGCGATGCAAAACTGCGATGTGTTGCTGGCCGTCGGCGCGCGTTTTGACGACCGCGTGATTGGCAATCCCAAACACTTTGCGCAAAACGAACGCAAGATCATTCACATCGACATCGATCCTTCCAGTATTTCCAAGCGCGTGAAGGTGGATATTCCGATCGTGGGCGATGTGAAAGACGTGTTGGTCGAGATGATTGACATGATCAAAGAGTCTGGCTTGAAACCTGATGCGGGTGCTTTGGCCGGGTGGTGGGAAACCATCGAGTCATGGCGCAAACGCGATTGCTTGAAGTACGACCGTGAGAACACCGAAGTCATCAAGCCGCAGTACGTCATTGAAACCCTGCATAAGTTGACCAAGGGCACGGATACCTATGTGACCTCAGACGTGGGGCAGCATCAAATGTGGGCGGCTCAATACTACGGGTTTGATGAACCACGTCGCTGGATCAACTCTGGCGGGTTGGGCACCATGGGCGTGGGCATCCCTTACGCCATGGGAATCAAGCTGGCCAAGCCGGACAGCGAAGTGTTTTGTGTGACAGGCGAGGGTTCGGTGCAAATGTGTATCCAAGAACTCTCGACGTGCTTTCAGTACAACACGCCGATCAAGATCATGGCACTCAACAACCGATTCCTTGGTATGGTGCGTCAGTGGCAAGAGATTGAATACTCAGGCCGCTACAGCAGCAGCTACATGGACGCGCTGCCAGACTTCGTGAAGTTGGCTGAAGCCTACGGCCACGTGGGTATGTTGATTGAACGTCCTGAAGACGTGGAGCCCGCGATTCGCGAGGCGCGTCGCTTGAAGGACCGCACGGTCTTTATGGACTTCCGCACCGACCCCACCGAGAACGTGTTCCCGATGGTGCAAGCCGGTAAGGGCATCACTGAAATGCTGCTTGGCAGCGAAGACCTGTGATCGGGGAGAGACAGACATGAAACACATCATTTCCCTGATGCTTGAAAACGAACCCGGCGCGTTGTCGCGCGTGGTCGGCTTGTTCTCAGCCCGTGGTTACAACATTGAATCGTTGACGGTCGCGCCAACGGAAGACGCCAGCTTGTCACGCATGACCATTCAGACCCATGGTTCGGATGACGTGATTGAACAGATCACCAAGCATTTGAACCGCCTCATCGAAGTGGTCAAAGTGGTGGACCTGACCGAAGGGGCTTACACCGAGCGTGAGCTCATGTTGGTGAAAGTCCGTGCGGTTGGCAAAGAGCGTGAAGAAATGAAACGCATGGCCGACATCTTCCGCGGTCGCATCATCGATGTGACCGAGAAGAGCTACACCATTGAGTTGACGGGTGACCTGTCTAAGAACGATGCGTTCTTAGAGGCGATCGACCGCAGCGCAATTCTTGAAACCGTTCGCACGGGCGCTTGTGGCATTGGCCGCGGTGAGCGCATCTTGCGCGTTTAAATTCCAACCCTTTTCAAAGTATTTTTTAGGAGAACCCCGTGAAAGTTTTTTACGACAAAGATT
>JBPCSU010000195.1:0-4903 GCA_051006815.1 Limnohabitans sp. | reverse complement strand
CGAGGCCTTGCAAGTCACCGGCACCGACGAGGTTTGGGAGTTTGGTGCGGGCTCGGGTGCCTTGGCCTTGCAACTGCTGACCCATTTGGGCGATGCCGTGAAGCGCTACACCATCGTCGATTTGTCGGGCAGCCTGCGTGCGCGGCAACAAGAAACCCTGCAAGCCCATGCAGACAAAGTGCAATGGGTCGATGCCTTGCCCGGACAGCTGAGCGGCGTGGTGGTGGGCAACGAGGTGCTCGACGCCATGCCCGTGCAGCTGCTGGTGCGCACCGGTGGTGTGTGGCATGAGCGTGGCGTGGTGTGGCGTGACGGTGCCCTCCACTGGGAAGACCGCGTGACCGACTTGCGCCCCCCTGTGGAGGTGCCTGGTGAACACGATTACCTGACCGAAATTCACAACCAAGCCGAAGCCTTTGTGGCCACGTTGGCAGATCGCTTCCAAGCGGGTGAAGCCGCCACGGGCAAAGGTGGGGCGGCTTTTTTGATTGACTACGGTTTTCCGGAATCCGAATACTTCCATCCCCAACGCAGCATGGGCACGTTGATGTGCCACAAGTTGCACCAGTCAGACACAGACCCGCTGGTGGATGTGGGCGGCAAAGACATCACGGCACACGTCAATTTCACTGGGGTCGCGTTGGCGGCGCAAGACGCGGGTTTGAACGTGTTGGGTTACACCAGCCAAGCGCACTTCCTCATCAACTGCGGCTTGCTGCCGCCGTTGGTCGATGCGCCCTTAGACGAAAAAACCATGGCACAAAAACTCATCACCGAGCATGAGATGGGTGAGTTGTTCAAAGTGGTGGCCTTTGGCACCACCGAGTGGGAGCCCATGGGCTTTGCCCACGGCGACCGCACTTACGCGCTGTAAGCCCACACATGACCCGCTGGCTCCTCGTTGTTTTCCTCGCGCTGTTGCTCATCAACGCGCTCACGCCGTGGTTGCAAAAGCTCGGGTTTGGCCGATTGCCAGGGGACATACGGTTCAAGATCTTCGGCCGCGAAATATTTATTCCGCTCGCATCTACCATCATCCTGAGTCTAGTGTGTGCAGGTATTTCGAAGGTCTTGTGAGACCAAACAAGCTGTCGCGCGTCAAGCGCCGAGTGGTGTGCCCGCGGCAGCGACATGTAGCCGCGTTAGCGGCGTAGGAGCAGAGCGGGTACGCCGCTCGGTGATTGAAACAGAGGGGCAGTCCACACAGGCTAGTTTGCCAAAGCCGCCGCAATGGCTGCTTCTCTGGCGGCGTCTAAGCGTCTGCCAATCGCCGGGCCTTTGAGGCCTTCTTGCAAAGCCTGTGCACTGATCGCTGCGCCGTCCACCGACTGTGCGGCTTTCAACAACAACGCCAACCGAGGCCCTTGCACATACGTCTCGTCTTCTTTACCCAAACGTCCGCGCGCATCGCATTCACAGGCTTGTAGGGCCAACAAGAAACGCTCAGGTCTGCGCAGGGCATCGCAACGCCCCAGCAAGCGCCATACCGCTTCTGCACCAAAGCTGCCGCTTTGGTGGATGTTGCCGTGTTCGCGTGCCACCAGTTCGGCCAGCTCTTTGCACTCCACGGGCACACGCCAGCGGGTGCAGAGCGCGCGGGTGAGTTTTTCGCTGCGTTGCTCATGGCCAATGTGGCGCGGCAACACATCGGCGGGCGTGGTGCCTTTGCCGAGGTCGTGGCACAAACACGCAAAGCGCACTTCAAGCGGTGCGTTCATTCGGGCTGAGGCGTCGAGCACCATTTCTAGGTGAACACCGGTGTCGATCTCGGGGTGGTATTCGGCGCGTTGCGGCACGCCGTAGAGGTGCTCGACTTCGGGTAACAAGCGTTGCAGGGCACCGCACGCACGCAGCACTTGCAGCATGCGTGAGGGCTTGGCGGCCATCAATCCGCGCGACAGTTCTTGCCATACGCGTTCGCTGACCAGTGCATCCACCTCGCCGTCGGCCACCATCTCACGCATCAGCGTGAGGGTTTCAGGGGCGACGGTGAAGTCGGGGAACCGGGCGGCAAATCGGGCCACGCGCAAGATGCGCACGGGGTCTTCGCGGAAGGCGTCGGTGACATGGCGTAGCACTTTGGCTTGGATGTCGCGCTCGCCGCCGTAGGGGTCGGTGCGTTGGCCGTGTTCGTCTTGGGCGATGGCGTTGATAGTCAAGTCGCGTCGCGCCAAGTCTTGTTCCAGCGTGACGTCGGGGGCCGCATGCACCACAAAGCCGTGGTAACCCCGCGCGGTTTTGCGCTCGGTGCGCGCGAGCGCGTATTCCTCGTGCGTGTCGGGGTGCAAGAACACCGGGAAGTCACGACCCACCGGCTGGTAGCCCTGCGCCACCAACGCTTCGGGCGTACCGCCCACCACCACCCAGTCGCGGTCTGACCCCACGTGCCCCATCAGGGCATCACGGACGGCGCCGCCGACGAGGTAGGTTTTCATCAGGCGGCCACAAACAAACGTTTGATCGACTTGGGCTCGGAAATGCCCAAGGCGCGCAAGCCCAGCGCATGGGGTGTGGCGATGTTATGCACCTTCATCGAATCCAAATTGTCACGGCTCATCAAGGGTTTGCCGGGTGCCCATTCCATCAGCAGGGCTTGCAGCCAACCGATGGCGTAGGGCAGGGACAGCACCGGTCTTGGTTTGCCCACCCAGCGGCCCGCGAGCTGCACCAGTTCGGCCAGGGTCAATACATCGGGACCGCAGGCTTCATACACCTGGCCTTCGGTGCTGCCGGTGTTGACGCAATGCACGATGGCCTGCGCCACATCGTGCACCCATACCGGCTGAAAACGCGTGTGGGCGCCGGCCAGTGGCATGACGGGGAACACTTTTTGCAGTTTGGCAAACAGGTTGATGAACTGGTCGTCTTTGCCAAAAATCACGCTGGGCCGAATCAAGGTCAAGCCCAGCGGCGCTTTTTGCGCGGCAGACAACAACGCGAGTTCACCACGCGCTTTGCTGCGTTGGTACATCGACGGGCCGTGCACGTCAGCCCCCAAAGCGCTGACATGGATTAAGCGCGTCACGTTTTCTGCGTGGCATGCGCGTGCCAAATTGGCAGGCAAGGTCACATGGGCTTGGTTGAATTCTGCTTCGGTGCCGTGCAGGATGGCGATCAGGTTGATCACCACATCGTGCCCGTGCACCAAGGTTTGCAGTTGTTTGGCATCGTGCACATCGGCTTGCACCACGTTGACGCCCGGCATCATTTGGATGTGGCGAGCGGGCAAACGGCGTGTGGGCACTGTGATGTGGTGGTGTTGCAGGCTCAGACGTGAACACACATGGCGACCGACGAAGCCGCTGCCACCGAGGATCAAAATTTTCTTGGGCGTGAAAGAAGACATAAATCGAACTGTAGCGCCAAGCCGATGGCCTGTGGCGCAGACGAGATAATTGGCGCATGAACCAACTTGACGCCCTCAAACAATTCACCACTGTGGTGGCCGATACCGGCGACTTCAAACAGCTGGCTCAGTTCCAGCCACAAGACGCGACCACCAACCCGTCGTTGATTTTGAAAGCGGTGCAAAAGCCCGAATACCTGCCTTTGCTGAAAGACGTGGTGGCCGCTCACGGCCATGAGCCGATGGACGCCCAGATTGACCGTTTGCTGGTGCGTTTTGGCGGCGAAATTTTGGCGACCATTCCCGGTCGTGTGTCGACCGAGGTGGACGCACGTTTGAGCTTTGATACCGCGGCCACCGTGGCGCGCGCCAAGCGCATCATGGCGTTGTACGAGGCGCAGGGGGTGAAGCGCGAGCGTGTGCTGATCAAAATTGCATCGACGTGGGAAGGCATTCAAGCGGCGGCCGAGCTGGAGCGCGAAGGTATTCGCACCAACCTCACCCTGTTGTTCTCGTTTGCCCAAGCGGTGGCGTGTGGTGATGCCAAGGTGCAACTCATTTCCCCGTTCGTGGGCCGCATTTACGACTGGTACAAAAAGTCGGCAGGCGCCGCTTGGGTAGAGGCCGACAACGCTGGCTCGAACGACCCCGGTGTGAAGTCGGTTCGTGCAATTTACAAACACTACAAGCGCCACGGCATCCAGACCGAGGTGATGGGTGCGAGCTTCCGCAACGTGGGTCAGATCACCGCGTTGGCCGGGTGTGATTTGTTGACCATTGCGCCGGAGTTGCTGGCGCAATTGGGGGCCTCCAATGAGCCGTTGACACAAGCCTTGAGCGCAGCGGCTGCCGTGCAGTTGGACTTGCCCGTGGTGCATCACACCGAGGCGTCATTCCGCTACGCCTTGAATGAAGATGCCATGGCCACTGAGAAGTTGGCGGAAGGCATTCGCGCCTTCTGTGTGGATGCGGTCAAGCTGGAAGCCTTGATGCACTGAGTGTCAGAGCACAGACGAAAAAAAGCCCCGCACTGCGGGGCTTTTTTGTTTGGCAAGAGCACCGAAGTGCTCAGGCAAAGCAGCGGGGCAATTACATGCCCATGCCGCCCATGCCACCCATGCCGCCCATACCACCCATGTCGGGCATGCCGCCGGCGCCAGACTCGTCTTTGGGTGCTTCAGACACCATGCACTCGGTGGTCAACATCAAAGAGGCCACAGACGCTGCGTTTTGCAAAGCCGTGCGTGTCACTTTGGTGGGGTCCAAGATGCCCATTTCGATCATGTCGCCGTAGGTGTCGTTGGCAGCGTTGAAGCCGTAGTTGCCTTTGCCAGCCAACACTTCGTTCACCACCACGCTGGCTTCGCCACCGGCGTTGTAAACGATCTCGCGCAGAGGCGCTTCGATGGCTTTGAACACCAAAGCGATGCCGTGGTTTTGGTCTTCGTTGTCACCCTTCAAGGTGCCCACCGATTGACGTGCGCGCAACAAGGCCACGCCGCCGCCAGCCACGATACCTTCTTCCACCGCAGCGCGTGTGGCGTGCAGGGCGTCTTC
>JBPCSU010000194.1:0-4461 GCA_051006815.1 Limnohabitans sp. | reverse complement strand
CGCCGCTTGCACAAAGCTTTTTTGCGCTACCACGATGCCAACAACTGGCCGCTGCTGCGTGAGGCCCTCAAAGCCATGGGGCGCGCCGATTTGATTGGCAATGGCAAGCAACACTTGATTCCCACCTACCAGCCCCAAACCGATGGGGCCTACACCAGCGCTCGGCGCAAGAACAGCACCACGGTACCCAAAGGCCGTGTGCTGACGCAACACACCGGCTTGCCACCGCGCAAAAAGAAATAGGTCATGCCTCGCCACGCCTTCACCTCCCAAGATGCCCGCTTTGTCTGGGCTTTGGGGGTGTTGCAGTTGATCAGTTGGGGCAGTGTGTTTTACGGTTTTGCCTTGTTCATGGCGCCACTGGAACAGGCGCTGCAGATGAGCCGTGCCGAGTCGTCACTGGGGTTCAGTTTGCTGTTGCTGGCCGAAGGCGTGTGCGCGTTTCCCATCGGACGCTGGATTGACCGCGGCCATGAGCGTTGGGTCATGACGCTGGGCTCTTTGATGCTCGGCTTGTCTTTGTGGGCACACAGCCATGTGGAAACGCTGACCCAGTTTTATGCCGTGTGGACCTGCTTGGGTGTGGGCTTGGCGGGCACCTTGTACCCGCCGGCATTTGCGGTGCTCACGCGCAGGTTCCCTAGGCACTTTCGGCGCGCCATCATTATTTTGACTTTGCTGGGGGGCTTGGCCAGCACGGTGTTCATTCCCTTCATTGCGTGGTTGCTCAGCGTGCTGAGCTGGCGTGAGGTTTTGTGCGTGTTGGCTGCGTTGCATGTGGGCGTGTGTGCACCCATGCACTTTCATTTGCTGCGCACGCAGGGGCACCGACCTGCGGTGCGGACGCCAGCAGTGGCGGATGCACCTGCTCATGCGTGGTGGGCGCATCTGAGCCATCCCTCGTTTTGGATGTTGAGCGTGTTTCTGGTGCTGCTGATGGGGGTCACATCCGCTTTGCCCGCGCACATGGTGAGCTTGTTGCGCGAGTCGGGCATGTCAGAAGCCTGGGTTATTTGGATGCCTGCCAGCATCGGCGTGTTGCAAGTGGCTGGACGTATTGGCCTGTATGCAGCCGAACACCGCGTGGATCGGCATGTCACCAACCGGTGGGTCACGTTGTTGATTCCATTGGGGTTCGTGACGCTACTGGTGAGTCAAGGTCACGGCGTGTGGGGGCTGGCCTTTGTGGTGTTGTACGGCGTTGGCAATGGCACGCTGACCATTGTCAAAGGCACAGTCATGGCCGACTACGTGAGCCGCGAACACATGGGCAGTTTGAATGGGTTGATCGGGTTGCCCATGGCCTTGGCCCGCGCAACGGCGCCTTGGCTGATGGGCGTGTGGTGGTCGGCCGAGCAGGGCTACACCGTGGGGTTGTGGTGCATGCTGGCTTTGAGTGTGTTGGGGGTGGCCGCGTTATGGATGGCACAGCGCCACACGCCATCAACGGTGGCGTGACTTCATGGCGCGTTCGACTTCGCGCTTGCCTTCGCGGTCTTTGATGGTGTCGCGCTTGTCGTGCTCGGCCTTGCCCTTGGCCAAGGCGATTTCACATTTGATCTTGCCGTTTTTCCAATGCAGGTTGATGGGCACCAGCGTGTGGCCTTTTTGTTCGACCTTGCCAATCAGACGCTTGATTTCGTCCTTCTTCATCAGCAACTTCTTGGTGCGCACTTTGTCAGGTGTGACATGGCTCGACGCAGTGTGCAGCGGGTTGATTTGGCAGCCGATCAAAAACAACTCGCCATCGCGAATCACCACATAGCCGTCGGTGAGCTGTACCTTGCCTTCGCGTGCGGCTTTGACTTCCCAGCCTTCCAGCACCATGCCAGCCTCGAACTTTTCTTCGAAGAAATAGTTGAACGCGGCCTTCTTGTTGTCAGCGATGCGCGAGGAGGTTGCAGGTTTTTTGGTAGCCATTGAGGGGATATGGGGGCGATAGAGCTTCTTACAATGTGGACCATTCTATGAAAACCGTTCACAAGTCCGTTCTCATTTGGTTCAGCGCTGAGGAAATGTTTGCCTTGGTCACCGATGTGGCCCGCTATCCGGAGTTTTTGCCTTGGTGTGACCGTGCCGGTGTGGTCGACACCCATGCCGACGGCATGACGGCCGAGGTGGGCATGACGTTTGGGGGCTTTCACAAAAGCTTCATCACGCGCAATGTGCACGTGCCAGGCCGCCAAGTGAAGCTGGCCTTGGTGGACGGCCCATTCAAGCACTTGGATGGCACGTGGGATTTTCATCCCTTGCTCGACCCCAACACGCAAGAACCCCAACGCGCCTGTCGCATTGAGCTGACCTTGAACTACGCGTTTGAAAGCATGTTTGGCGCGTTGGTGGGCCCGGTGTTCGACAAAATTGCCGCCACCTTGGTGGATGCGTTTGTCAAACGCGCTGAGCAGGTGTACACCGCGTGAGCAACTTGACGATCACGGTGATGTATGCGCCGGCACCGCGCGTGGTGCACGAACGCGTGATGCAACTTCCTGCCCACACCACGGTGCTGCAAGCCTTGCAACACAGCGGCTTGTTAAGCGAATGCCCCGAAATTGATTTGAGCCAGCCAGAGGCCTTCACCGTCTGCATTTGGGGCCGTAAGACCACACCGGGTCATCCACTGCGTGACCTCGATCGTGTGGAGATTTGTCGCCCCCTGCTGGTGGACCCCAAGGTCGCGCGTCGTGAACGCTTCCAAAAGCAAGGCACCTCCCGTGCAGGGTTGTTTTCTAAGCGCAGGGCAGGGGCGAAGCCGGGGTATTGACCCGGCACAAAAGAGTTAAGGGCGTTCGATGGGGCCCGCCACTGATTTATAAAGAAAAACGGCGCGGGTGATGTCCGTGACCCAAACCAACCCATCGCCAATTTGGCCGATTTGCGCGGTGTGCACGATCAAGTCGACGATGCTGTCGCAAATTTCATCTGGGGCCACAATTTCAATGCGCACTTTGGGGGTGTAGTCAGTCAACTCTTCTTTGACGTTGGTGGGGCTGTGCAAACTCGGCGCCGAGCAGCCTTCAGCCTTGCTCACCGTCATACCGGGGAAGCCGGGCAGGGTGCGCAATTTCTCGCGTAGCGTGGGTAGCTTAGAGGGGCGAATGATGGCTTTGATTTCTTTCATGGCAAACTTCCTTCGCTCAAGCTTCGGGTTCGGCTTCGTCGAACCAGTGATAAATCGTGGGTACAACGACCAAGGTCAACAACGTGCAGGTGATCAAACCACCGATCACCACAATGGCCAAGGGGCGTTGCACTTCTGATCCCGGGCCGTCAGAGATTAAGAATGGAATTAGACCCAACATGGCCACGGTAGCGGTCATCATGACAGGACGGAAGCGTTGGCGTGCACCTTCCATCACCGCGTCTTTCACAGACATACCACTCTCGCGCAAGCTACGGATGTACGACACCAGCACCACGCCGTTCAGCACGGCAATGCCCCACAGCGCAATGAAGCCCACGGAGGCAGGAACTGATAAATATTCACCCGCAACGAACAAGCCAATCACGCCACCAATGGATGCAAACGGCAGCACCGTGATGATGAGCGTGGCAAACTTCACCGAGTTAAACAGCAAGAACAACAAGAAGAAAATCGCCGCCACAGTGATGGGCACAATGACTTTCAAGTGGCCCAGCGCACGTTCCATGTTTTGGAACTGACCGCCCCATTCCAAGTAATAGCCCTCGGGCAATTTGATTTTGCTGTCGACTTTGCTTTGCAACTCGGTCACGAAACTGCCCAAATCGCGGTCTTTCACATTGATACCCACCACGATGCGTCGCTTGGCCATTTCGCGCGAAATTTGGGCAGGGCCGTCGAGCACATGAATTTTGGCCACATCGGCCAAACGTGCTTGAGCCCCGTTTGCTGAATTGAGGATGATGTTCGAGATGGCTTCAATGTTGTTTCTAAAGCGCTCAGGCAAGCGCACCACGGCCGCAAAGCGACGTTCACCTTCAAAGACCTCCGAGGCCACTTTGCCGCCAATCGCAGTTTCGATCATGTCATTCACATAAGAGAAGTTGAGTCCCATGCGTTCAATCGCTTGGCGGTCAATGTCAATTTGCAAATACTGTTGGCCCGAGATGCGCTCCACGCGTAAGTCTTGCGCGCCTTGGATGGTTTGCGCCACTTTGGCAATTTGGTTGGCCACGCGTTTGAGGTCATCCAAATCGTCGCCAAACACTTTCACGGCGATGTCTGAACGCACGCCGGTGACCATCTCGTCCACGCGATCGGAGATAGGCTGCGCCATCACAATTTGTACGCCGGGCAAGACCTTGAGCTTGTCGCTCATGGCGTTGGTGATGTCGGTTTGGTCCCAGCCCGAAGGCCATTCGCTGCGGGGCTTCAAGCTGACAATGGGCGTGGATTCGTTCACGCTTTGTGGATCAGCAGGCGATTCGCCACGGCCCAAGCCTGAGATGGCCGACTTGACGCCAGGCACCGTCATGACA
>JBPCSU010000193.1:0-7516 GCA_051006815.1 Limnohabitans sp. | reverse complement strand
GGCATGTCGGTGTTGTCATGGGTCGTCATCGTCATGAAGGCGTTCGACATCGTGCGCCTGAAACGCATGGCGCAACACGTGGAACCGTTTTGGCACAGCAGCAACTTGAACGATGGCTTGGCCGCTTTAGACAGCGCCACCCCGCAAGCGGCGGACGCGAACCCGTTTTACAACTTGGCCAAACAAGGCCACGAAGCCTCGGCCCACCACCGCGCCACGCAAGACCAACTGCACGACCGTCTAGACGTGAGTGACTGGGTCACGCGCAGTTTGCGCAACGCGATGGACGACGCCACCGCACGCTTGCAGAACGGTTTGGCAATCTTGGCGTCGATTGGTTCCACCGCCCCCTTTGTCGGTTTGTTCGGCACGGTGTGGGGCATTTATCACGCACTCATCGGCATTGGCGCTTCTGGCCAAGTGGGCATGGACCGGGTGGCTGGGCCGATTGGCGAAGCACTGATCATGACGGCCTTGGGGTTGGGGGTGGCCGTGCCCGCCGTGCTGGGCTACAACGCCTTGGTGCGCGGCAACAAATTCATCCTGGGCCAACTCAATCGTTTTGCACATGACCTGCATGCGTTTTTGGTGACCGGTGCGCGCGTGGGTCAACGTGACCACGTCGGAGTTTGAGCATGTCGTTTTTACCCGCCCACGACGATGACGAGGTGATGACCGAAATCAACATGACGCCCTTGATTGACGTGATGTTGGTGCTGCTGATCGTGTTCCTCTTGGCCGTGCCCGCCATTCACAGCGCCGTGCCGCTGACCTTGCCACGCGCCAGCAGCAACGCCACGCCGCCACCCGCCGAGCCCGTGCGGCTAGACCTTGACGCACAAGGCCATGCGTACTGGAACGGCCAAGCTGTTGACGATGTGGCCCTCACCCGCCACGCCCAACACGCGGCCACACAAACACCCCAACCCGTGGTGCGCCTCAGTGGCGACCGCGCCGTGCCCTATGAGCGCGTGTTGCAAACGCTGAGCAGCTTGCAAGGGGCGGGCTTGTCCAAAGTGAACTTCATCGCGCAGAAGCCCTGAGCGAGCCCTTACCCATGCGTCAACCAAACCCGACCTCACCACACCTCAGCACGCCAGCGACAGCCCCTGCGTCTGCGCCAGCGCCCGTGGCACCGCTGCGGGTGGAAAGCGCCGCACTGATGGGCGGGCAACGCGTGCTGGAAATCGTGCACCAAGGCGAGGTGTACCGCCTGCAAACCACGCGATTCGGCAAACTCATCCTCACCAAATAAGCCGCGCCTCGGCAGTGGCGCCGAAGGCTTCCTCAATCGCGCTGATTGAGACAAACAATCGCCGCCCTGAAATTTCTTGGCTATGATTCACGTCAATGAGTTTTGCTCATTCGATAGTTTTTATCAACCAACCAAAGGAATTCACATGTCTTTGATCAACACCCAAGTTCAGCCTTTCAAAAACCAAGCCTTCCACAACGGCAAGTTCATCGAAGTGACCGAAGCCAACCTCAAAGGCAAGTGGTCTGTGTTCATCTTCATGCCGGCCGCATTCACCTTCAACTGCCCCACAGAAATTGAAGACGCGGCTGACAACTACGCCGCCTTCCAAAAGGCCGGCGCCGAGGTGTACATCGTGACGACCGACACCCACTTCTCACACAAAGTGTGGCACGAGACATCGCCTGCTGTAGGCAAAGCCAAGTTCCCCTTGGTCGGCGACCCCACACACAAGTTGACACGTGCTTTCGGCGTACACATCGAAGAAGACGGCCTGGCCTTGCGCGGCACTTTCGTGATCAACCCAGAAGGCGTGATCAAAACCATGGAAATCCATTCCAACGAAATCGCGCGCGACGTGTCTGAAACACTGCGCAAGTTGACCGCTGCGCAATACACCGCCGCCCACCCCGGCCAAGTGTGCCCAGCGAAGTGGAAAGAAGGCGCGAAGACCTTGGCTCCTTCCATCGACTTGGTCGGCAAGATCTAATTTTTAGATCCCGCCTTGCGTCAGCAGGGCTGTCACCCTCCTGCTCACGCAGGGCGTTGACCGCAGCGCATGGGCCGCCCCGCCCGTGCGTTGTATTCAACGAAATCCCCAAACTTTGGAACCCATCCGGTCAGCGCAACCCGCGCATGACCGAGGACGTTTGCACCCTGAAACAGGAGAACACCATGCTCGACGACGCACTCAAAGCCCAACTGCAACAGTACCTTGGCATGCTGCGCCAACCCATCCGCTTGATCGCCTCTTTGGACGACAGCGAGACTGGCAACGACATGCGCGAGCTGCTCACCACCATCGTCGGCTTGTCAGACAAGGTCACGCTCGACACCTCGGGCGCCGATGCACGCAAGCCCTCTTTCGTTGTCGCACGCAACAACGAAACACAAGGCGTGCGCTTTGCAGGTTTGCCGCTGGGTCACGAGTTCACCTCGTTGGTGTTGGCCTTGTTGTGGACCGGGGGGCACCCACCCAAGGTAGAGCCCGAAGTGATTGAGAGCATCCAAGGGCTAGATGGCGATTTCAACTTTGAGGTCTACATGTCCCTCAGCTGCCACAACTGCCCGGACGTGGTGCAAGCACTCTCGCTCATGGCCATCGTCAACCCCAAGGTCAAGACTGTGGTGATTGAAGGCGGGGCGTTCCAGAAAGAAGTAGAAGAACGCCAAATCATGGCGGTGCCCATGGTGTTCTTGAACGGTCAAGTGTTTGGCTCGGGCCGCATGAGCGTGGAAGAAATCGTGGCCAAGCTCGACACGAATGCCGCCGCGCGCGACGCTGCCAAGATGAGCGAGAAAGACCCATTCGACGTGCTCATCGTCGGCGGTGGTCCTGCCGGCGCTGCCGCCGCCGTGTACGCGGCACGTAAAGGCATTCGCGTGGGCGTGGCCGCCGAGCGTTTTGGTGGCCAAGTGAACGACACCATGTCGATTGAAAACTACATCTCCGTGCTCGAAACCAACGGCCCCAAGTTGGCGGCTGAACTGGAAGCCCAGGTGCGCCACTACAACGTGGACATCATGAATCTGCAACGCGCCAGCCAACTCGTACCGGCCGCTGCAGCCGGTGGTTTAACCGAAGTGCGCTTAGAAAACGGCGGTGTGCTCAAAGCCAAGAGCGTCATTTTGTCGACCGGCGCGCGCTGGCGCAATGTGAACGTGCCCGGTGAAGCCGAATACAAAAACAAAGGCGTGGCCTACTGCCCGCACTGCGACGGCCCCTTGTTCAAAGGCAAACGCGTGGCCGTGATTGGTGGCGGCAACTCGGGCGTTGAGGCTGCGATTGATTTGGCCGGCATCGTCGAACACGTCACCTTGGTCGAGTTCGCCGACGCTTTGAAAGCCGACGCCGTGTTGGTCAACAAGCTCAAGAGCTTGGCCAACGTCACCATCCACGTGAATGCACAAACCACCGAAATCACCGGTGACGGCAGCAAGGTCAATGGTTTGAGCTACAAAGACCGCGCCACCGAAACGGTGCACCACGTGGCACTGGAAGGCGTGTTTGTGCAAATTGGTTTGGTGCCCAACACCGAGTTCTTGAAAGGCACGATCGAGTTGAGCAAGTTCGGTGAAATCGTGGTGGACGCCAAAGGCCACACCAACGTGCCCGGCGTGTTTGCTGCGGGTGACGCGACCACCGTGCCCTACAAGCAAATCATCATTGCCGCGGGCGAGGGCGCCAAAGCCGCATTGTCAGCGTTTGATTATTTGATTCGCCAATAAGCTGCGGCCATCCAGCAAGCCCAACGCCTGTCGTGTGCGTTGGGCTTTTTTCTGAAGACTTAGCGGGACGCTGCTTCAGAGGCCGCGGGCTTGATGGTCAGCAGCTCGGGGTCCACCTGGTTTTCGACCCGGTGTGGCTCTTGCACGGGCTTGGGGCCGAGCCCCAAGAAGCGCAGACCGCCATCGTTCCACAGCCAATACAACAGGTTGATGGCCGCCAAGGCGTAAACCACATTGCGCCACAGATATTTCGAGTTCATAAATCCACCTTCGTTTGTTGAATTGCGTTTGGTTTGCGCGACCCTAGCGTGGACATCAAACCGGCCGTACGCTCACCTCGGCGCTGCTGATGGCCTCTTGGCCTTGCGCCGTGTCTACCAACAACGCACCCGTGGCATCCACGCCCCTAGCAACCCCACTGCGCCCGTCACTCAGCGTGACCGGCAAGTCATGCAACGCATCACGCGCATTGAACGCTTGTTGCAGCGGCGCAAAGCCCGAGCGCTCAAACGCCTGCAAGGTGGCCAGCAAGGGCCCAGCCACCTGCAGCAAGGCTTTGGGTGCTGTGATGCCGTTTTGCAGGTCTTGCAGCCCCAATGGCGCGGTCGACAGGCCCTCCGCGGCTGGCGGGGCGATGTTGATGCCCACGCCCACCACGCAATAACGGCTTTGGCGGCTGTCGTGCCCCATACCGGCGGGCAACGCCGTCTCGATCAAGATGCCGGCCAACTTGCCCCAGCCCATTGGCGTGTGGGGGCGCTGCACCCACAAGTCGTTGGGCCATTTCAAACGCACGCCCAACGCGCCCTGCGGGTCTAGGCTGCGCGCCAGCGACAGGCCCACGGCCAGCGACAGCCCCGACCAATCGGTCGGCTGAAGCATCAGCCCCAAGGAGAAGGTCAGCGCGTGGCCCACCTCGCCATGCCAAGGTCGTCCCAGGCGACCACGGCCCGCAGTTTGGGTTTCGGCCACCAACAGCACGGGGTCGGCTTGGCCCGCACGGGCACGTCGCATCAGCTCGGTGTTGGTGGAGTCGATCTCTGGCAGCACCTCGACCGTCAAGCCCGGCTGCTTGGCAACCAGGGCGAGCCAGAGGTCTTCAGCAGGCCAGATCATGCAAGCTCACCGCTTCTTTGCTTTGGCGGTGTCTTTGCCCGCTGTGCGAGTCGACTTCTTCTCGGCCTTCTTTTTGTCGCCTTTGGCTGGTTTGCTTTTGGGCTTCTCTGCCTTCTTCACTTTTGACTTTTCGTCTTTCGGGAATTCCGAGGTGGAAGACAGCAAGGTACCGCGGCACTTTTTCGCACCGCACCAGCAGGGGTATTCCAACTTGAGCTTGGGGGTCAGCGGGGCGTCAATCACCAAACCGTAGTCGTAGTTCAGCTCTTCACCCGCTTGGATGTCGCGCAACGCCTTGATGAAGATGCGCCCGTCCACCTCATCGGGCTCGCAATTGGGCTTGCACGAATGGTTGATCCAACGCGAGGAGTTGCCGCCGAACTTGGCGTCAATCACATGGGTCTCGTCGATGTGAAAGTAAAACGTGTGGTTGGGATCTGTGGGGTCGTGTGGGTGACGGCGCAGCGCCTCTTTCCAGCTGATGATCTCGCCCACGTATTCAATGATGGTCTCGCCCTTGGCGAAGTCGCTCAGCGCAAACACACCTTTGCCATGCACGCCAGAACGGCGGGTTTGAATACGGCGCCCCGAGATGGGGGCGAGGGCTTGAGCAGGGGATTTTTTGGACACTGAAAATTTTCTGTTAACTTAAATACGTACGCATGCATGTGCGCGCGTGGGCGCGTGCGCGCACGCGCGAGAGATGCAAATTGTAGTGGTCAGTTTTTAAGGAACTTTGAAATGAGCAAAACCCTCGTGATTGCCGAAAAACCTTCGGTCGCGCAAGACATCGTGCGCGCACTCACGCCTGTGGCGGGCAAGTTCGAAAAACACGACGATCACTTTGAGAGCGACACCTATGTGGTCTCCAGTGCCGTCGGTCATTTGGTGGAAATCCAAGCGCCTGAAGAATTCGACGTGAAGCGCGGCAAGTGGAGCTTTGCCAACTTGCCCGTGATCCCGCCGTTCTTCGACTTGAAGCCGGTCGAAAAAACCAAGAGCCGTTTGAACGCGGTGGTGAAGCTGGCCAAGCGCAAAGACGTGACCGCCCTCATCAACGCGTGTGACGCGGGCCGCGAAGGCGAGTTGATCTTCCGTTTGATCGAGCAATACGCCGGCGGCAAAAAGCCGCTCGACAAACCCGTGAAGCGCCTGTGGTTGCAATCGATGACACCGCAAGCCATTCGCGATGGCTTTGAGTCGCTGCGCACCCAACAGCAAATGCAAGGCTTGGCCGACGCTGCACGCAGCCGCTCTGAGGCGGACTGGTTGGTGGGCATCAACGGCACCCGTGCGTTGACGGCTTTCAACTCACGTGAAGGTGGCTTCTTTTTGACCACCGTGGGGCGTGTGCAAACGCCCACGCTGTCGGTGGTGGTGGAGCGCGAAGAACAAATTCGCAAGTTCATCAGCCGCGACTATTGGGAAATTCACGCGTCCTTCCAAGTGGCTGCGGGCAGCTACCCCGCCAAGTGGTTCAACCCCGAACACAAAAAAGACGCGGACGACGCCGAGAAAAAACACGACCGCGTGTGGAGCGAGGCTGAGGCCCTGGCCATTGCCGATGCCGTGCGCAACCAGCAAGCGAGCGTCACCGAAGAGAGCAAGCCCACCACCAAGGCCAGCCCTGGGTTGTTTGACCTGACCTCGCTGCAACGCGAAGCCAACGGCCGCTTTGGTTTCTCAGCCAAAACCACCCTGGCTTTGGCGCAGAGTTTGTACGAACGCCACAAAGCACTGACCTACCCGCGTACCGATTCACGCCACTTGCCTGAAGACTACGTGCCCGTGGTGAAAGACACCTTCACCATGCTGGCTGATAGCAGCATGAAGCACCTGGCGCCCCACGCCTTGGTGGCGCTAAACAACAACTACGTGCGCAAGCTGCCCCGCGTGTTTGACGACAAAAAGGTCAGCGATCACTTTGCGATCATTCCCACCTTGCAAGCCCCCACTGGTTTGTCTGAGGCCGAGCAAAAGCTGTATGACTTGGTGGTGCGTCGCTTCATGGCGGTGTTCTTCCCCAGCGCCGAATACATGGTGACCACGCGCATCAGCACCGTCAAAGCCGCGGGCAAAGACCACGCATTCCGCACCGAAGGCAAGGTGTTGGTCAACGCCGGGTGGATGGCCGTGTACGGCAAAGATGCCGCGCAAGAAGCTTCAGACAACGAAGAAGATGGCAAAACACTGGTGGCGTTGCAAGCCGGCGAGTCCGCCAAAAACGAATCGGTCGATGCCAAAGGCCTCAAAACCCGTCCCCCGGCACGCTACAGCGAAGCCACCCTGTTGGGGGCCATGGAAGGCGCTGGCAAATTGGTGGAGGACGACGAGTTCCGCGAAGCCATGCAAGAGAAAGGCTTGGGCACACCGGCCACGCGCGCGGCCATCATCGAAGGTTTGTTGAACGAGAAATACATCATCCGCGATGGCCGCGAATTGATCCCCACCGCCAAGGCTTTCCAGCTGTTCACGCTGCTGCGTGGCTTGGGCGTGGAAGAACTCTCCAAGCCCGAACTCACGGGCGGTTGGGAACACAAGCTGTCGCTGATGGAACACGGCCAACTGAGTCGCGAAGCATTCATGCGCGAGATTGCCGAGATGACGGAACACATCGTCAAGAAGGCCAAAGAGTTTGACCGCGACACCATCCCCGGTGACTACGCCACACTGAAAACACCCTGCCCCAAATGCGGC
>JBPCSU010000192.1:0-8045 GCA_051006815.1 Limnohabitans sp. | reverse complement strand
AGTTGCACCACGATTTTTCCGCCAGCATCGTGCACCGCTTGTGTGACGGGTTTCCATGCGTCGATCTGCGCTGTGCTGTACAGACCGGGAACATCGGCATAGCCTTGTCCTTGTTGTGTGATGGCCGTGGCTTCAGAGATGATCAACCCTGCACTCGCGCGTTGGCTGTAGTACTTCGCCATCAGTGGTGTTGGAACCGCGTGGGGCGCACGGTTGCGGGTGAGGGGCGCCATCACCACGCGGTTGGACAAATGCAGGTTGCCGCAGGTGACAGAGTCAAACAAAGTGGTCATGAAGTTTTCTATGAATTGAAATGAAGATGGGTAACAACTATAGATGGGGCGACTGCCAGATGATTCAAGCCGATGCACGAAAATACAGCAACAAAAGAGGAAAACAGCATGGTGGACGTGGTGATGGATGTGTTGACAACGCAAACGCTGTTGAATGTGCAGACCGTGTTGGAGATTGCCGGCACAGTGGCCTTTGCCTTGTCGGGCGTGATCGAGGCTGCGCGCAAAAAACTCGATGCCGTGGGTGTGTGTGCCGTGGCAAGTGTGGCAGCGTTCGGTGGTGGCACCTTGCGTGACGTGTTGCTAGACCGCCGCCCACTGTTTTGGATTGAGCAGTCTTGGTATTTGTGGGCGGTGCTGGTGTTGTGCGTGGTGGCCATGTTTCTGATGCGAGCCAAGCACTTCCAACCCACTGAAAAGTCCATGCAATGGCCCGATGCTTTGGGCTTGGGTTTGTTTGCGGCCAGCGGTACCCAGATTGCCTTGGGCATGCAGATGCCTGTGCTGATTGCGGTGTTGATGGGCGTCATCACCGCCACCTTTGGCGGCGTGTTGCGCGACATCGTGTGCAACGAAATTCCCAGCGCGTTTCACGACCACCATCCTTATGCCGTGTGTGCCTTTGCTGGCGGTTGGGTGGTGGCGTTGCTGCAGTACCTGAGCTTCGACCCGAATGTGGTGGTCATCATCGGCGCCGCCACGGTCACGCTGCTGCGCTTGGCTGCGCTGCAGTTTGAGTGGCGTTTGCCGACGTGGAAGATCGAAGACTGAAGAGGCTTATTTGCTGGCCACTTCGTGGGCGGCCATCAGCTCCAGCGACTTCACCAGTGCCGAGTGATCGAGCTGGCCCCAACCGTTGGAGGCGCAGGCTTGCATGAGCTGCGCGGCTGACGCGGTTTGCGGCAGCGACACGCCAATGGCTTTGGCACCTGTGAGCGCCAAGGCCAAATCTTTTTGATGCAAGGCGATGCGAAACCCAGGGTCAAACGTGCGCTTGATCATGCGTTCGCCATGCACTTCCAAAATGCGGCTAGAGGCAAAACCGCCCATCAGTGCGGCGCGCACTTTGGCCGGATCTGCACCGGCTTTGCTGGCAAACAGCAAGGCTTCGCCGACCGCCGCGATGTTCAAGGCCACGATGATTTGGTTGGCCACCTTGGTGGTTTGACCATCGCCATTGCCACCGACGAGCGTGATGTTCTTGCCCATCAATTCAAGCAAGGGTTTGACGGTGTTGAACGTGGCTTCACTGCCGCCCACCATGATGGTGAGGCTGGCTGCTTTGGCACCCACTTCGCCGCCTGAGACGGGCGCATCCAAATACGCACAGTCCAAGGCGTTGATTTTTTGGGCGAAGGCTTTGGTTTCCATCGGCGAGATCGAGCTCATGTCCACCACAATCTTGCCGGCGCTCAACCCCTCAGCGACGCCGTCTTTGCCGAACAACACGGTCTCGACATCGGGGGTGTCTGGCAGCATCAAAAAAATCACATCGGCTGCGCGTGCCACATCGGCATTGGTGGCGCACACTGTGGCACCGCCAAGTTCTGCGGGCACTTTGCTGCGCGTGCGAACAAACAGGTCGTGTTTGGCTGCCAACAGGTGTTGTGCCATGGGTGAGCCCATGATGCCTAAACCAATGAAACCGATCTTCATAAAAAACTTCCTTGTCTAGAGAATGGGGGGATCAGCGCACCATGCAGGGGCGCTTGTGGTCGAACTTCCAACCGGGAATCAGGTATTGCATGGCCACCGCATCGTCGCGTGCCCCCAAGCCGTGTTGCAAGTACAGCTGGTGTGCTTTTTCGACAGCGGCCATGTCCAGCGTCACGCCCAAGCCAGGTCGGGTAGGCACTTGCACATGGCCGTTGACGATTTGCAAGGGCTCTTGGGTCAAGCCTTGGCCGTCTTGCCAAATCCAATGCGTGTCGATGGCGGTGACTTTGCCGGGCGCGGCCGCGGCCACATGGGTGAACATGGCCAAAGACACATCGAAGTGGTTGTTGGAGTGCGAACCCCAAGTCAGTCCCCAATCGCGGCAGGTTTGCGCCACGCGGACAGAGCCTGCCATGGTCCAAAAATGTGGGTCGGCCAAAGGAATGTCCACGCTCTGCAGCGAGAGCGAATGCACCATTTGGCGCCAATCGGTGGCCACCATGTTGGTGGCGGTGGGCAAACCGGTGGCCCGGCGGAACTCGGCCATCACCTCGCGGCCGCTGAAACCTTCTTCAGCACCGCACGGGTCTTCGGCATAAGCCACCACGCCACGCATGTCGCGCATCAAGCGCACCGCGTCTTTGAGCAACCAACCGCCGTTGGGGTCGAGGGTAACGCGTGCTTCGGGGAAGCGGTGGTGCAAGGCGGTGACGGCTTCGATCTCGGCTTCGCCCGCCAACACGCCACCTTTGAGTTTGAAATCGTTGAAGCCATATTTCTCGCGCGCAGCCTCGGCCAAACGCACCACCGATTCGGGCGTCATGGCCTTTTCGTTGCGCAAGCGGAACCAGGCGTTGTCGGCATCGGGTTCGGTGCGGTAGGGCAGGTCGGTTTGCGTGCGGTCGCCGATGAAGAACAGGTAACCCAGCATCTCGACCGAGCTGCGTTGCTGGCCTTCACCGAGCAAGGCGGCGACGGGCAAGTTCAAATGTTGGCCGAGCAAATCGAGTAGCGCAGACTCCACGGCAGTGACCGCGTGGATGGTGGTGCGCAGGTCAAACGTTTGCAAGCCACGACCGCCCGAATCACGGTCGGCAAACTTCTTGTGCATGGTGTTCATCACCGCTTGCACATGGCCAATGCTTTGGCCCACGACCAGCTCGGTGGCGTCCTGCAGCGTGGCTCTGATTTTTTCGCCACCGGGGACTTCGCCAATGCCGGTGTGTCCAGCGCTGTCGGTGAGGATGAGTAGGTTGCGGGTGAAGAAGGCGCCGTGAGCGCCCGAGAGGTTCATCAACATGCTGTCGTGCCCCGCAACGGGGATGACGCGCAGCTGTGTGATGACGGGGGTGGAATGAGGCATAGCGAGCGCCGACTTAGTCGGCTTTGATGTTGCGGGTTTCGATCAGTTTTTTCCAACGGGCAAATTCAGCAGCTTGGTAAGCCGTGAACTGCTCGGGTGTGTTGGCCACAATTTCAAACCCCAATTCCAATAACTTGGGTTTGACTTGGGGGTCGTTCAAGCTCGCCACGATGGCGGCATGTAGTTTGGTTTTGATGTCGACAGGCAAACCTTTGGGAGCTGCCACGGCTTGCCACGAATACACGTTGGCTTCTTTGATACCCAGTTCTTCCAGCGATGGCACGTTGGGCAACAGCGGCGAGCGCTTCGCGCTGGTGATGGACAAGGGGCGCAACTTGCCTGCCAAGATTTGTGGCATCGCGGTGTTGATGTTCATGAAAGACGAATCCACTTGGCCGCCCAACAAATCGCTCATCACGGGGCCGCCGCCTTTGTAGGGCACATGAATGCCGGTGGTGCCGGTTTGTAGCCAAAACAGTTCGGCTGTCAGGTGGTCGCTGCTGCCGTTGCCTGAGGAAGCAAAGGTCATCTTGTCGGGGTTGGCCTTGAGGTAAGCAATCACACCGGCCATGGACTTGTGCGGAGAGCTGGCGGGGACCACCAACACATTGGGGGCTTGCACCGCGATGCTGATGTAGTCAAAGTCTTTCAACGCGTCGTAGGGCACTTTGGCCAACAGGTGCGGCGCGATGACGTAAGGCCCGAGCGAAGACACCAACAGCGTGTGGCCATCCGCTGGCGCACGTGCCACCATGCCAGCGCCAATCGTGCCGGTGGCCCCGGCCTTGTTGTCGGTGATGAAAGTGCCGCCCAGTTTTACTTGCAGCTTGGGGGCCAGGGTGCGCGCGATCAAGTCTGTTGCACCGCCGGGGGGGAAGGGCACGACCAAGGTGACCGGTTTGTCGGGCCACGCGTGCGCGGAGGCGGTCATTACAAGGCCGAGTGCGATGGCAAGAAGTGAACGTCGCTGTAAAGTCATCTGTGTCTCCTACTTGATTAATTGGTAGCGCTACCAATTGATGGTGAATTATTGTCTTGACTCAGGTGGCGAGTCAATGCTTTTACTTCGGGGTTTTCACTAGGCCGGTGCTGTCGCGCTCAATGATCGAAAAGCCCACGTCCACGATGTGGGTGTCGACGGGGCGACCTTCGGCGCGGGCCATTAAAAATTCAGCGGCCATGGTGCCAATTTGTCCGCCGTTGATGCGCACGGTGGTGAGTGCAGGCACCATGTCGGCCACAAAAGGCACATCGCCAAAGCCCATCACGGCAATGTCGGTGGGCACGGTCAAACCACGGGCGCGGGCTTCGGTCATGACGCCGAGCGCGAGCAGGTCAGAGCTGCAAAAAATGGCCTCTGTGCCAGGGGCTTCGGCCAAGATGCGGGCCATCGCCTCGCGCCCGCTTTTGAGGGAGCGCGAGGCCCCCACATTGGCCACAAAGGCAGTCGGCAAACCGTGTTGTGTCAAAGCTTCTTGAAACGCCAATGTGCGACGGTCGGCGCGCTCGTCTTCGGCGCGAACAATGGCGAATTTTTGATAGCCCTTGCTGGTTAAAAATTGGGCCACCGAGCGGCCAATGTCCGAGTGGGAGAAGCCAATCAGCATGTCTATCGGCGTGGGGGTCAAGTCCCAGGTTTCTACGACGGGAATTCCAGATGCCAGCAAGCGGGTGCGTGCCTTGCCTGGGGGCAAGATGCCGGTCAAGAAAATGCCATCAGGGCGACGCCCGATGATGGCCTCGAGCAGCATCTCTTCGCGCTCGGCGGAATAGCCTGATTGCCCCAACATCAATTGGTAGCCGGCGTCAAACAAAGTGCCGTTCAGTGATTCGATGGTTTCCATGAACACCGACACCACGGTGCTCGGCACCACCGCAGCAATCAGGCGGCTGCGGGCGGAGGCCAGACCACCCGCCATGCGGTTGGGCACATAGCCGGTGCGCTGCACGGCGTCTTGCACTTTGCGTAGCACCTCGGGGGAAACTTGGTTGGGTGTGTTGATGGCCCGAGATGCGGTGATGGGGGCCACCCCGGCCAACATGGCCACGTCGCGCAGGGTCATGGCACCGCTGCTACGGCGTGAACGTTTGGGGGCTTCTTTGTCGGTCATGAAATTTTCTTGCGTGCTTCTTCTTGCGCGCCTCTATATGGTACCGCTATCATTGAGTTTGTAAAGGCTTTGAAACGAAGCCAAATGACAGGAGACATTGATGACCCCACTCACCATCCGCATGCATGCGCGCGACAACGTGGCCATTGTGGCGAACCACGGTGGCTTGCCCGCAGGCACGGTGCTGCCCCATGGGTTGACCTTGCGTGACGCTGTGCCGCAAGGCCACAAAGTGGCGTTGGTGGATGTGGCGGCCAACAGCCCGGTGCTGCGTTATGGCATTCCGATTGGTTATGCCTTGAAAGACATTCCAGCAGGCAGCTGGGTGCATGAGCGTTTGCTGCAAATGCCTTCGGCGCGTGAGTTGCACGACTTGCCGATTGCCACCGTCCAGCCAGAGCCTCTGCCGCCTTTGGAGGGCTACACCTTCGAGGGCTACCGCAATACCGACGGGTCGGTGGGCACGCGCAATATTTTGGCCATCACCACCACCGTGCAATGTGTGTCGGGGGTGGTGGCGTTTGCGGTGTCTCGCATCAAAGCCGAGTTGCTACCCAAGTACCCGCAGGTAGATGACGTGGTGGGCTTGGAGCACACCTACGGTTGTGGCGTTGCGATTGATGCCGAGGGTGCCGACATTCCTATTCGCACACTGCGCAACATCAGCTTGAACCCCAACTTTGGCGGTGATGTGATGGTGGTGAGCTTGGGTTGCGAAAAGCTGCAACCCGAACGCTTGATGCCGCAGGGTTCCATTCCCATCAACGACCAACGCGGGGAAGCGCTGGACGTGGTGTGCTTGCAAGACGAAGGCCATGTGGGTTTCATGTCGATGGTGGCGTCGATCATGACAAACGCCGAACACCATTTGCAACGCTTGAACCAACGTCGACGCGAAACCGTGCCAGCCAGCGAGCTGGTGGTGGGCGTGCAGTGTGGGGGCAGCGATGCGTTCTCAGGCGTCACCGCCAACCCGGCGGTGGGCTATTGCACCGACCTGTTGGTGCGTGCGGGCGCGAGTGTGATGTTCTCAGAAGTGACCGAGGTGCGCGACGGCATTGACCAACTCACCTCACGCGCCACCACGCCCGAAGTGGCGGAGGCCATGATTCGCGAGATGGCGTGGTACGACGCGTACTTAGCGCGTGGCCGTGCCGATCGCAGTGCCAACACCACACCGGGTAACAAAAAGGGGGGCTTGTCCAACATTGTGGAAAAAGCCATGGGCTCGATTGTCAAATCAGGCTCGGCCCCGATTTCGGGTGTGTTGTCCCCCGGTGAAAAGCTCAAACAAAAAGGCTTGATTTACGCAGCCACCCCTGCCAGCGATTTCATTTGCGGTACTTTGCAGGTGGCGGCGGGCATGAACTTGCATGTGTTCACCACCGGGCGCGGCACACCTTATGGTTTGGCAGAAGTGCCCGTCATCAAAGTGGCGACGCGCACTGACTTGGCACGTCGTTGGCACGACCTGATGGACGTCAACGCCGGCACCATTGCCGACGGCACCCAGACGATTGAAGAAGTCGGCATGGCCCTGTTCGAGTTGATGCTCGACGTGGCCAGCGGACGCAAAAAAACCTGGGCCGAGCAATGGAAGTTACACAACGCCTTGGTGTTGTTCAACCCCGCGCCGGTGACTTGAGCGCGGCCCGAATCGTCACTCCGCCACGATGCCTTTGAGCTGAATCACACGGCCCCAGCGCGGATAGTCTTTGGCCACAATCCCGCCCAGCTCTTCAGGTGTGGACGCGCAGGCATCGAGGCCCGCTTTGCCCAAGATGTCTTTCACCTGCGCTTGCTGCAAGATGCTGGTGAACTCGGCGTTGAGTTTGTTCACCGTGGCTGTGGGTGTTTTGGTGGGCACGAAAAAGGCGTACCAAAGGTCCACATCAATTTCTTTGTAGCCCAGTTCTTGAAATGTCGGCACATCCGCCGCGACCGGGTGACGTTTGGTGCTGCCCACTGCCAACGCGTTCAGCTTGCCTGACTTCACAAAGCCCTGTGCCACGTGCACGGGCAAAAAGCCCACCATCAACTCACCCGCCAACAAGTCTTGTGTGTAGCCGGCTGTGCCACGGTAAGGCACATGCAGCATGAACGATTTGGTTTCGAGCTTGAACAACTCCATCGCCATGTGGTGCGGCGTGCCCACGCCGGGAGAGCCGAACGACACAAAGCCAGGCTTGGCCAGCGACAAGGCCACCAAGTCTTTGACCGAATTGATGCCCGTCTTCGGGTAGGCCACCATCATCAACGTGCCGTAGGCGGACATGGACACCGGCGCAAAGTCTTTGACCGGATTGAACGCCACATTTTTGTAGAGCTGTGAGGCCATCAACATGGTGTTCGCGCCCATCAGAATGGTGTTGCCATCGGGGGCAGACTTGGCTACAAAGTCCGCGCCAATGTTGCCGCTGGCTCCCGGCATGTTTTGCACCACCACGGGTTGCCCCATCTTTTCGCTGAGCTGGGTTTGCACCGTGCGCGCAATCGTGTCCATGCCTGTGCCTGGTGTGAACGGCACGATGATTTTGATGGTCGCTGCAGATTGTGCGAAGGCTGTGGCGGTCAGTAACGCGGTGACACACGCCAGGGCAAATCGATGAAAGGGCTTCATAC
>JBPCSU010000191.1:0-2788 GCA_051006815.1 Limnohabitans sp. | reverse complement strand
CCAAGCGCGCTTTGCGGCTCGAGGCCAACGCCATCTCGGACATGGCAAACACGCCATTGAGCAGGGTTAAGAAAACAATCAGCAGAACATCCATCACAATCTCCTACATGGCACTTTACTTGATTGGCGATGTGCAAGGCTGCAACGACGCCTTGGGACGTTTACTGGCGCACGTGGACTTTTCGCCCAGCCGCGACACCCTGTATTTGCTGGGTGATCTGGTGAACCGGGGCCCCGACAACGCGGGCGTGCTGCGCCGCTTGATGGCGCTCGGCAGCAGTGCCCACTGCGTATTGGGAAACCACGATTTGCATTTGCTGGCCGTGTCGCGCGGCGTGCGCCCCTTGAACCAACAAGACACGGTGCAAGACATCTTGACCGCCCCCGACAGCACCGCGTTGCTGCACTGGCTGCGTCACCAACACATGGCACTGCGCGTGGGAAATGTGCTGATGCTGCATGCCGGTGTGCTGCCCCAATGGACCGTCGACCAAACGCTGGCACTGGCGGGCGAAGTAGAAGCGGTGTTACGCAGCGACGATTGGGTGCAGTTCATGCCGCAGATGTATGGCGGCCTACCCAATGTGTGGCACGACGATTTGGTGGGAGCGGACCGCTTGCGCGTGATCGTCAACGCCCTCACCCGCCTGCGTTTTTGCGACGCCACGGGCGCGATGGACTTCAGTGTGAAAGAAGGTGCCAACCAAGCCCCGGCGCATTTGATGCCGTGGTTTGATGCACCTGGTCGGTTGACAACCGACGTACGCATTGCCTTTGGCCATTGGTCCACCTTGCAAGCCATGAACCGCAACGACGTGGTGTGCCTAGACGATGGGTGTGTGTGGGGTGGTTGCCTAAGTGCTGCCAAGCTAGAAGCCTCGGACACGCTGTTGACCGTGAACGAAGCGCCTGCGTGGGAGCGCCTGCGTGTGACGTGTCCGCAGACGCTGGACCCGTTGGCTTAAGCAAGCGCCCTGGCAGTCATCGATCCACTCACAGGTTCTTTATTTAAAACTTAAGAGTTTCAATCGTACTTCGGGGTGCACGCCTAACGCGCCTACTTTTCAGCGATGGCTACAACCGATTCAAATTTGTTTGTCTTGATCTTTTACGCAATTAGGAATAACATTGTTACAACTGGAGGTTGGTCATGGAAATCGCTATTCGCAACATCGGCAACAGCAAAGGCGTGGTGTTACCCAAGCCCTTGCTGACTCAGGTGGGTCTTGACGATCAGGCCACCGCCATCATCGAAGTCGAAAACGGCTCTATCGTCTTGCGCAAACCCGCCAAGTCGGTTCGCGCCGGTTGGGCGCAGGCTGCGGCAGCTGTATCGGCCAAAGGCGGCGATGCATTGTTGATAGGTGAGTTTGGCAACCTCGATGACGAGGAGTTGGGCTGGTGAAGCGCGGCGACATTTGGGTGGTGAACCTAGACCCAACCGTGGGCAGCGAAATCAAAAAGTCGCGGCCCTGTGTGGTGGTGTCGCCAGTGGAATTGAATAACCATCTGCGCACCGTGATGGTGGCGCCTATGACATCCAAGGGTTTTGCTGCGCCGTTTCGGGTGCCAGTGACACATGCAGGAACCAAAGGTTTGATCGTGCTCGATCAGCTTCGCACGGTGGACAAGGTGCGCTTGGTTAAACGCCTAGGTGCGGTGTCTGCCAAAACATTGACTGTGACACTGAGCACACTACAAGAAATCTTCGCGGAGTAAAAAGCAAAAAGCATCGGTTGAGCCGATGCTTTTTACTTTTAAGTCGTCGACTTAAACAAAGCCGCCACCACGCGCTTGGACTTGATATTGGCCGACTTGCGCAGGGGTTCGGGTGCGGCAGGCTTGGGCGCATCGGCGCTGCGCACGGGGGCTTCGTAGGGTTTGTCAAAGAACGGATCGTTCTTGACGCGAGGCGCTGGCGTGTAGCCCGTTTCGCGGCTGCGGCGGCTGTCTGACTCGCGCGGACGCGATTCGCGGGGTTCGCGCGGTTCGCGGCGTTCACGTGAACGGTCTTGTTCGACGTTGACGCTTTCCAAGTTGATCTTGGTTTTGAGCAATTTCTCGATGTCGCCCACCAAGCGTTGATCGCTGCTAGACACAAAGCTGATGGCGTGACCCAAAGCGCCAGCACGACCCGTGCGGCCAATGCGGTGCACGTAGTCTTCGGCGTTGAACGGGATGTCAAAGTTGAACACCGCGGGCACGTCTTTGATATCCAAACCACGGGCAGCCACGTCGGTACAGACCAACAAATCGACCTCGCCTTGCTTGAAGCCTTCGAGGGCTTTCAGGCGTTCGTCTTGGCTCTTGTCACCGTGCAAGGCGCTGGTGCGAAAGCCATCGCGTTCGAGCGAACGCGCCAAGCGCGCGCAACCGAGTTTGCTGTTGCAAAACACAAAGGCTTGTTTCATGCCGTTGGCGCGAATGAGTTGACGCAAGGCGTTGTATTTGTCGTCCACGCTGACGCTGTAAAACTGCTGCGTGATGGTGGCCGCTGTCTCATTGGGACGCGCCACTTCGATGGTGACGGGGTTTTGCAAATAGCTGCCCGCCAAGCGCTTGATCTCGGGCGAGAAGGTGGCCGAGAACAACAGCGTGGTGCGCGTCTTGGGCAAGTGGCTCAAGATGCGTTGCAAGTCGGGCAAGAAGCCGATGTCCAACATGCGGTCGGCTTCGTCGAGCACCACATATTCCACTTGGTTGAGCACCACGTTCTTGGCTTCGATGTGGTCCAGCAAACGACCCGGTGTGGCCACCAGCACCTCGACGCCTTTTTTCAGCTCCAAGG
>JBPCSU010000190.1:0-6077 GCA_051006815.1 Limnohabitans sp. | reverse complement strand
GTCCCAAGGACGCCAACAAGTTCAGCATGTCTTCAGGCAACGGGGCTTCAAAACGCAGGGGAGCGCCGGTGACGGGATGGTCAAAGCTCAAACGAAACGCATGCAAGGCTTGACGGTCAATCCCCAAGGTCATGGGCCCGGCATAGAGCGAATCGCCCACCAACGGATGACCGATGTGCGCCATGTGAACACGAATTTGATGGGTACGCCCGGTGTGCAAGGTGCACTGCACCAAGCAGGCCTCTTCTTGACTACTCAGGCACGCAAAGGTGGTGTGGGCTTCTTTGCCGGGCAATCGCTCTAAGTCGACCACCGCCATGCGCAGGCGGTTGCGGTAATCGCGGCCGATGGCTGCCACGACATCACGCACGGGATTGCCGTTCCATATGCGGTAGGCCACTGCCAAGTATTCGCGGTGAACCTCACGCGCGGCAATCATGGCCACCAAGGCATCCATGGCGCGGCGGGTTCGCGCCACCACCATCAAGCCGCTGGTGTCTTTGTCCAACCGATGAACAATGCCTGCGCGCGGCAACATGACCGCTTGCGGGTCCAAGGCCAGCAAGCCATTGAGCAAGGTGCCGCTCCAGTTGCCCGGCGCAGGATGCACCACCAAGCCTGCGGGTTTGTGGATGATACGCAGGTCGTCGTCTTCGTAGACCACATTCAAGGGAATGTTTTCAGGCTTGAAGGCTTGGCTTTGTGGCGTGGGCTTCAGGGTGAGTTGATACCGTTCACCCATACGCACCTTCGCCGAGGCTTTGCTCATCACACGTGGCACAGGCTGCAAGCACTGGACACAGCCTTCGCTGAGCAGTTGCTGGGAATAGCTGCGCGAGAACTCTGGCAGCAACACGGCCAACGCACGGTCCAAGCGGTCGCCATGCAGGTCGGTTGGGATCAGTAGCTCGCGGGTCTCAACGTCACAACCATCCAATGAATCGATGGGTTCATCCAACAAAACATCCTCAAGTGTGGGGACGAGAGGACTTGGCTGAGCCGATAGAATGGTTTGACTTTGCTTCAAGAGGTTGACCTGTGGTGTTACGACTCAAATTATCGACTGTGTGGATGGCCCTTGGCTTGTCTGGCGCCATTCTTTTGTCTGGCTGTGCCGACACCAACTACGACCCGACCAAAGACTGGAGCGTCGACAAGCTCTACAACGAAGCCAAAGACGAAATGGCGGCCGGCGGCTACGACAAAGCCATTGGCATGTACGAAAAGCTCGAAGGCCGCGCTGCCGGGACGCCCCTGGCACAACAAGCACAGCTCGACAAAGCCTGGGCGCAATTCAAAACCAACGAACCCGTGCAAGCCGTGGCCACGTTGGACCGCTTCATCAAACTGCACCCCGCCAGCCCAGCCCTGGACTACGCGCTCTACCTCAAAGGTTTGGTGAACTTCAACGACAACCTCGGTTTGTTCTCGTCTTTGGCAGAACAAGACTTGGCCGAGCGTGACCCCAAGCAAGCCAAAGAATCGTTTGAAGCCTTCCGCGAACTGGTGCAACGCTTCCCCAACTCCAAGTACGCAGAAGATGCGCGTTTGCGCATGGCGTTCATCAAGAACTCATTGGCCCGCTCTGATGTCCACGTGGCGCGTTTTTACTTTCAACGTGGCGCGTATGTGGCCGCGATCAACCGTGCACAAGCGACCGTGCAAGAGTTCCGCGACGTGCCCGCAGTGGAAGAAGCCTTGTTCATCATGGTTCAGTCTTACGACCGCTTGGGCCTGACGCAACTGCGCGATGACACCAAGCGCGTGCTTGAAACCACGTACCCTAACTCGCCCTACCTTTACCCGGAACGGGCAGCGACTAAAAAGTCGTGGTGGAAGCTTTGGTAAGTGCTTCTTGGGTCAGCATCTCTAAGCGCTGAGCCAGTTCTGTCGCCGATTGCAAAGGCTGCATCGGTGGCAAGGCCGACAACAAACGGCGGCCATAGCCTGTCGTCACCAAGCGGTTGTCACACAACACCAACACGCCCTGATCTGATTCAGATCGAATCAAACGCCCCGCCCCTTGCTTCAAGGCCACGACGGCTTCGGGCACAAAGTAATCGTTGAAGGGACTCCGCCGTTGCGCCTCCAAGCGTTTGCTGCGGGCTTCCACCAACGGATCGTTCGGTGGCGGGAACGGCAGCTTGTCAATCACCACCAATTGCAAGGCATCGCCGGGAACATCAAAACCTTCCCAAAACGTCGCAGAAGCCACCAGCACACACCCCACATGACCGTCCGATGCACCTTGACGGAAACGTTCCATCAAGTGTCGTTTGGGCCATTCGCCTTGGACCAGTACTTCGACGCCTGCGCCCTCGAGTTGCTGCTTCATGGTGTCACCAATGGCGCGCAACGCACGCAAGGTGGTGGTGAGCACCAAGGTGCGACCGCCCAAGCGGCGCACGGCACCGCTGGCCAAGGTAGCTACCTGCGCGCTGTGCGCTGGGTCATTGGGCCTGACGATGTCACGTGGCACATACACCGCGGCTTGCGCAGGGTAATCAAACGGGCTACTCACACGCAACACCGTGGCTGATTCCAAACCACAAGGCTCGGTGAACCAACGCAGATGCGGGTCATCGCCCAGAGTGGCAGAGGTGAAGATCCAACTACGTGGTCGCGTGTCTTCTGTCGGCCGCATCGGGAAGGCCTCATCAAACGGCGAGCCCGCCATCTCATCAGGCAACGCATGCGGCGGTACATCATGCCAGGGAGGTTCATCACCAGGGTCTATCGCGTTGGCATGGTGTGTCACCTTCAACAAACGCTCGCGCACGGTGTCGGCAATGTCGAGGGGCGCTTCCATCAAACGCATTTGCGAGGCGCTCACATCGACCCAACGCACCGCATCGGGCGCACAGGGGCTTAAAAAGGCATCCACACGTTTGGCGATGTCTGCCACACGGTCATGCAAACGCATGAAGTCCGGCGCAATTTCGCTCACGGTGTCGAGTGCCTGCAAGGCTTGCACACAAGCGGCACCCACGTCTTGCAGCGCTTGCGCCCACGCCCCCGCATGAACCCCTTCTGGTGCATCTTCCGTCCACCGGAGCTTCACAGCCCCTGACCGTTTGCCCCCCATCAAACGCAACTCGCGCGCCGCACGCTCCAACGTGGCACAGACCCCTTGCCAGTCGGCCAAACCACGCGCCAATTGCAAACCTGTGGCCAACACATCACGCGTGACATCGAGCAACTGGGCGGTCCCCAGCTGATGGCCCAAAAAGTTAACGCCAATTTCGTTGAGCTGATGCGCCTCATCAAAGATGACCACGCGCACACTGGGCAACAACTCGGCCATGCCGTTTTCACGCACCGCCATGTCCGCAAAAAACAGATGGTGGTTGATGACCACCACATCGGCCCCCAATGCATCGCGGCGCGCCGCATTGACGTGGCAGGTTTTGAACTTCGGACATTGCGAACCCAAACAGTTTTCACGGTTCGAGGTGATCAACGGGATCAAGGGGGAGCGTTCGTCCAAGCCAGGCAGCTCCGCCAAGTCGCCGGTGCGTGTGCTGAGCGACCAGGTTTCCACACGTGACAACAGGTGCACGGTGTGTCGGTCTGGCAAGGTGGTGTCACGCCGCGCCATTTCCATGCGGTGGGTGCACAAATAACTGGAACGCCCTTTGAGCAAGGCCAAGCGAATGGGCAAGTTCAGCGCTTGCACCAAGCGCGGCACGTCACGTGCAAACAACTGGTCTTGCAACGCTTTGGTGGCAGTAGAAAGCAGCACACGTTCGCCGCTTAACAAGGCTGGCACCAAGTACGCAAAGGTTTTGCCCACACCAGTCCCCGCCTCCACCACCAAACTGCCGCCGTGTACCACCACATCAGTCACAGCCAACGCCATGTCGGTTTGGCCTTCACGTGGTGTGAATTGATCGGTGGCACGAGCCAACACCCCCAACGGTGCAAAGGCCTCTTGCACCAAATCACGCAAAGGATGAGTCATCGCGTGGGGACAGGCAGCGGCGCTGCAGGTTCTTTGGTGCGTTCACGCAACTTCTTTTCGACGTCGGCACGGTGTTGCGCGGCATCACGTTGCTTCTGTTCGTATTCACCGCGCTTGGTACCTTGCAATGCGTGGTCGATTTGTTTTTGCGCATTGGCATCTGCGCGCTCTTTGGCTGCGGCAACAGCTTGGGCACGTTGGGCTTCTGCATCTTTGCGCGAGGCTTCGCTGTTGCGTTCTTCAAGACGACGTTTGGCATCTTCAAATTTAACTTGTCGCTCAACAGCGTTGAAATTCAACTCTTCTTTGCGCAGCGCTTGATTGGCTTCGATGCGACGGTCACGTGCCTTTAAGCGACAACTTGTGACATCAAACTGCTGATAGCACTGCTTCAACGCTTCGTTGTATTGCGCTTCTAGCTGCTGACGTGCAGCATCCAACCGGGCACGTTCTTGTTCACGCGCCTCTTGGGTGGGGAATGCAGAAGCGCCATCCACGACTTGCGCGGGCTCAGCTGCCTGCGCAAGCAGACATGCACCCCAAATCAAAGCAACCATTGTTTTTTTCATGTGAGTGCTGTGTCGACCATGCGACGTTCCAAAGCCAAAAATTCAGCCGATTGCATTTCATTCAAACGCGACACCGTACGCGGAAATTCGTGCGCCATCGGCCCTTCCGTGTACAACTCTTCCGGTGGAACAGCCGCCGACAGCATGAGCTTGACGCGGCGGTCGTACAGCACATCCACCAACCAGGTAAAGCGGCGCGCTTCTGCCGCTTTGTTGACGGGCATGTGAGGCACATCACTGAGCAACACGGTGTGAAACTGACTGGCAATTTCTAAGTAATCGTTTTGCGAACGTGGACCACCACACAAGTCTTTGAAGTCAAACCACACCACGCCCCCCGCTCGGCGGCGCGCTTTGATTTCACGTGCTTCGATGTGCAACACCGGGTCTTCGTCTTGACACTCCGCTAACCGATTGAAGGCATCGGTCATGGCGGCATCGGCCTTCTCTCCCAACGGACGCAAATACAGCTCCACTTGCTCCAACGTGCGACGGCGGTAATCGGTGCCGTTGTCGACGTTGATGATCTCCAGCTCTTTGTTCAGCAAGTCAATCGCCGGCATGATGCGGTCCCGGTGCATGCCGCCCGGATACAAATCGTCGGGCTTGAAATTGGAGGTGGTCACAAACCCCACGCCGTTGTCAAACAAAGCATCGAGCAAGCGGTGCAAGATCATCGCGTCGGTGATGTCGGCCACATGAAATTCATCAAAGCAAATCAATTTGTAACGCTTGGACATTTGCTTGCCCAACACATCCAACGGGTTGACCGTGCCTTGCAACTCACGCAACTCGCGATGCACCTCACGCATGAACTCGTGAAAATGCAAACGCGTTTTGCGCTGAATGGGAACAGCCTCAAAAAAGCAATCCATCAAAAAGCTTTTGCCGCGCCCCACCCCGCCGTACATGTACACCCCACGTGGAATGGGCGGTCGATTCACCAGCTTCTTCAGCGAGTTCGAACGCTTCTCTTTGTAAGCGGCCCACTCAGAGGCACAACGCTCCAACGCCTCGATCGCACGCAGCTGCGCCGGGTCACTTTGAAAGCCCCGAATTTCGAGTTCTTTGAGGTAGTTTTGATGAACAGGTTGATGCACGGACATAAGGCCTCTATTGTGCCTTGCCCATGAAAAAAGCCCGCTGTCGCCAACGGGCTTTTGATGCGCAAAGCACAGTGGCTGATTAGAAGTTCAAGGTGCGCTTGTCCACCGCCAAGGCGGCTTCTTTGGTGGCTTCGCTCAACGACGGGTGCGCATGGCAAATGCGGGCGATGTCTTCGGCGCTGGCTTTGAACTCCATCGCCACCACCGCTTCGGAGATCAGCTCCGACACCTGTGGGCCCACCATGTGCACACCCAAGATCTCGTCGGTCTTGGCGTCCGCCAGGAACTTGACCATGCCAGTGGTGTCACCCAAGGCGCGGGCACGGCCATTGGCCAAAAACGGAAACGTGCCGGCTTTGTACGCCACGCCATCGGCCTTGAGCTGCTGCTCGGTGCGACCGACCCAGGCAATTTCAGGGCTGGTGTAGATCACCCAGGGAA